>JABGQJ010000076.1:0-1055 GCA_018648945.1 Victivallales bacterium | reverse complement strand
GGTTTGGGTTGCCCCTTGACTCTAATGTTGCTCTCCCGCAGATAGCACCAGGCATCCGGTGCCGTCTCGATGGTCTTGCCAAGCTCCAGCGACACGTACCCGAGCAGGGGTGGGTCCACAAGGCCCTTCCCGCCCTCTGCCCAGATGAAGTTCCGGCGCATCTGCAAGACGCGCAGCATGGATTCGCGATAGCGGTGCGGCCACCCGGACATGGGACCGAACCGAGCGACGTGCACGGAGGGGACATACTCCTCGTTCTCGTCCCCGGAGGCCCGATTCTCGGCGATCAGGGGGCAGGTCTCATCGACCACCAGATAGCCGTCCCCATCGATTCCCTGCCCCAGCGAGGGGTTGTTGCAGTGCATCATGTACATCTCGACGAAGCCGTTGCGCTGCCCCATACCTAGCTCGTAGCCAAGTTTGAGATCTGCCTCCCGGTGCGAGACGAGGCAGAGCTTCCCCTCGATTCCCTCACATGCCTTGGACCACGCCCGCAAGCGCTCTTCGAACGCCTTGCGCTTGGGGTCGCCCATAGCCGGTCCTGCTCCCTCCTCGCCGCGCGAGGCCGACCATAGATGCACAAAGACAATCGACACCTCCGCCATTTTGGGGATGCCGCTCTTGCCCAGAGCCTTGACCATGCGGACATACCGCCTGTGGTACTCCGGGTGGTAGATGTCCATATTGACCACCTGGAAGGGCGTGCCGATGTTGTCCAAGCCCTTCTTTCTGAAGGCAACGAGCGGGATGTTGTACTGACTCAGCCAGCGTGGGGCCGTGGCCGACCGTTCCATGTGCGCCACCCAGGACTTGGGGTACTTAGCTTCGTCCGGGAAGTTCTTCAGTTCCCAGACGGACGCCCGCAGATGGAATTCCACGCAATACTTGCCGCCCGCCGAGCGTTTCAGAATCGACGCCTTCAGAGCAGCAAAGTCATACTCCCCTTCGCGGGGCTCCAGCTGCTTCCAGCTCCAACTCACACTCCGCGTCAACCGGCCGGGGAAGGACGGCCCCACCTTCCGTTCGGAGATGCTGATACCGCTGCGCGCATAGGG
>JABGQJ010000759.1 GCA_018648945.1 Victivallales bacterium | reverse complement strand
ACGCATGTTCGCGGGATGCAGGTGTCCGGCCTGCACCCGAGGCCCGTAGGGTACGAACGAGTCCACACGCACGAGAGGCCCCCAGGACATGCACGAGTAGCCTGGTCCTTCGCACCGATTCCGCAGTCAGCGCAAGGGGGGCTGGAAGATGTCGAAGCGCTTGATCCGGATGCTGCCGTCGCCGCCGGCAACGATCTCGAGCAGATGGGTGCGGTTCGGCAGGCTCCGGAGGAGGGGAACGCGGAACTCGCCGCCTTCTCCCTGGAAATCGATCCCGGATTGGCAGGCGCGATGGACCTTGAACGTGTAGGTGTCGCCCTGCCGGTTGATGATCTTGCCATCCCATGGATGCAGGAAGGGCACGCAGCCCGAACCATGACGCCATTGCTCGGGGGGAATGCGGATCTGCCCGCTCTTGCCGGTGAAGGGCTTCAGCATGTGGCCCGTGCCATCGGCGCCGGTGACGCTGCCCACGAGCTCGTAGCCGCCCTCGTCGTCGGTCACCTGGACGGTCCAGTCCTGCGGCAGGAGATTCGCGCCAAGCGCGATCCCGTGGGGGCCGATGTCGCCGACCGAGCCTTTCCCCGGACGGGTGTTGCCCGGGGCGGGGACCACCGGCCCGGCGAAGAAGTGCGGTGCCTCTCCGGCGGGGACGCCATCAAGCAGGACCTTGGCCGTGCCGCCGTTCGGCGAGGCGACGCCGATCAGATCGAGCCGGTTGCCGGTGAACCGGACTTTGATCCGATTGCCGGCGACGCTGGTGCTCGCCACGCCTTCCCGCAGGACCCAGTCCGGGCCCACGACAGTCGCGGACTCCTCGCCGGATGCCTTCTCGCCCTGGGTCACACTCAAGCTCCGCTCGCGGCTTTCCGGGGCGTAGGCATAGGCATCGCGGACGGCAAAATGGCGGACGATATGCTCATTGATTACCAGCGCGCCGTACTTGGATTGGTGCACCCCATCCATGAGCAACCCATGGTCGGGATCCACCTCCACCTTCATGTTCTGGTCGCGCAGGTATTGGGCCCACTCCTTGCGATTCTCGACGAACTCGACCCCATACTTCTGGCAGATCCGGCGCATTTCCGGGATGTCCGCGAAGTTCGTGGTGTCCTCGTCCTTGCCCCAGTGCTTGGTGTCGTCCGCCTTCCAGTGGACACTCGCGACCACAATGTCCGCCGTGGTGTGCGTGCGCAGCGTACGGAAGATCTTCTCCAGATCGGCTTCGAGACCGATGCCGTAGAGCAGTACCAGATCCGGCTGTTCGGGGATCACCAGATGATTCGCCCAGCCGAGCACGTAGCGCCAGGGGACCGACGAGCCGACATGCTTCTTGTAGACGATCCTCGGCGCGTTGGGGAAGCGTTTCCGAAGATGGCAGGCCAGGGCCGTCCCGTCCCCCAGGAAATTGAGGTAGCTCGGCCCGATCCCCCAGACCAAGAAGGGCCGTTCGGGAGTGATGCCCTGGCTCAGTTTGCGCATGCTCAATGCCAGATTCCGTCCGTCGTCGGGGCGGGGGGACAGGTCTCGTTCGGGGTACTTGGCCCGCCCGCGCCAGAATCCCAGATCCTGCTTGCGCACTGCCGCCAGCAGACGCTCCGGAAGCGGTGGCAACGTCGCGGCCCGTATCCCGTCGATCCGCAAGGTGATGTCCACGGCACCGGGGGGCAGCAGGAAGTTCAGGCAGATGGTCGCCACATCGTGCCGGTCGTAGCTGCCGGCCTGGCCCGGAGTGGCTTTGTCGATGACCCGTACGTTGGTAAGATCGAGCACGGCCTTCTGCCATGACCCCGGGGCAGCTAGGTCCGCCCCGTCCAGGTAGCTGGCGATGGCCAACTTCTTGAATCCGGGGCTGCAGAAGAGTGCATTGCCCGTCTTCAGTCCTGTCCCCTTGACCATCCTTAGTTGCAGTTCCACGCCTTCGGCCTGCGACAAGTCCAAGGGCTTGGGGAGCGTCAGGCGCAGCTCGACCGAATTGCGGGGCCGCGCCGCCGCCACCTGCATGCGGACCTGTACGCTGGACGTGCCCGCCACCTTGTCGTCTGTACAGGACGTGAAGGTATAGCGTTGCAGAATCGCCTTATCCTGCCAGTAGCTCTGGGTGGACCAGGCACCGCCGTCTTCGGACCAGTCAGACATGATATCCGCTCCCATCAGCCCCATGGCTCCCAGCCAGAGACCACACACAATAGACCACTTGATCCCAAATCCATCCATTGCCTGCTCCGGCTTGCTGAACGCCTTCATCTCTCGGTACACACATCCTCAATCCGGGCCCGCGGTTCCTTGTTGCAGAACGCGTCTTGGTCTGCTGGGTAGCCCATGGGGATGAGCATGACGACTTCCTCGTCGGTCGGCACGCCGAGGATTTCCTTGACCTTCGCGCCATCGAAATAGCCAACCCAACAGGTCCCAATGCCCTCGTTGCGGGCGGCAAGCACAAGGTGATCAACGGCGATGATGGCATCGGTGCGATGTCGTTTCTTCGCGGCGCAGGCCACGATGACTGGTGCGTCCTTGATGAAGCGCTGCGTCGTGCCTTCGGTGCCAAGCCGTTCCCTGCCTTCCGGGCTTCTCACCAGATACAGATGCCAGGTCTGTTGGTCGGAGCCAGTCGGCGCCGCGACGGTCGCTGCCAGGACTCGCTCCAGGACGTCCGGCGCGATGTCTCTCGGTTGGTAGCTGCGGATGCTCCGACGTGTCTCGATGACCTTCCTGAGATCCATAGTCTTACCCTCTGGTGATTGCCAGTGTGCTCGCTACTCGTCCTGCCCTGTGGGGCGCTTGGCGGCCGGATTCGGGGCGGCGGGCGACTTGGCGATGTAGTGCATCAACTGCGATGCCCAGCGTGTGCCTTGGGCGAACATCTTCGCCTGGGACGAGAAACTGCCCCCCCAGAGCTGCCCCGATTCCGGCCACATGCTGAACAGTTCCTCCGCCAATGCCTCGCCACCCGGCAGACCGCAGGCGTAATACATGCCTAGATAGCGGATGGGTACACCGAGACCGTGCTTCATCCGTCCAGGATACCATGGGCCTGGGGTCAGGAGGAATGGGCAACTGGTGTACCCCAGTCCCGGCAGACCTTGCGCGCGCCGCTCCCGGACCTCCGCCATGGTGCCCCGGCACGCGTTGGTGATGCACTCCTCCACATCGGGATCGCCGGTGACTTGGTGGAACAGGGCTTGCCCATTGAGGACAATGTCCTGCATGAAGTAGACGCGCCCGGAATGGGCTGGCGCATGGAAACAGTGCCCGGTGGAGAGGCGTCCGATCCAACCACCCATGAACGGGTGCTGCGTTCGCACAATCACTTCCTCCACTTCGCGCGCCGCATTCAGGTAGAGCGGGTCGGCAGTGGCGCGGTAGGCCGCGACCAGGCCCACGACCGACCAGCCGTAGTCGCGACTGCCACCAGCCCCGGGAGCTCCCTGCCCGCAGAGGCGTGCGACCCGGTAGGCCAGATCATTGCTGATCCCCAACGCCTTCTGGGCGCTACGCCGGTCGCCGGTGAGGAAGTAGTACTCCCAAGCCCCCTCGCACCAGGTGTGCCCCATGCCAGCCAGTTGCCGGCTGTGGTCACCATCGTGCCCACAGAGCCGCTCGAAACCAGGGCGAATGGTGAGACAGTCCACATCCCGGTTGTGCAGGTGGCTCTCGCGCCCGACCCGCAAGACCCGCAGATCACCGGTCCGCATGTATTGGGTCAGGCAGCAATGAGTGAAATCGTACTCCAAGTTGTCCCAGTT
>JABGQJ010000758.1 GCA_018648945.1 Victivallales bacterium | reverse complement strand
GGTCGGCTCCGCCAGTTTCCACGAGAGAGGAAAGGGTCTGTGGCGCAAGCGGAACCCCGAAGGCCTGCTGCTGGCCAGGCAGTTGACCCCTATTCACTCCCGGTACTTCGTCATGGCCGCTGAGCGGGACGCGATGCTACGGGGCACCGCGCTGTACCTGGCGATTCTGGCCTACGAGAAGGACACCGGTGCCCCGCCCAAGGCCCTGGCCGATCTCGTCCCCAAGTATCTGCCCCGCGTGCCGCTTGATCCCTTCGACGGCAAGCCCTTCCGGTACGGAGTCGGCGAGAATGCGCCATATGCCTCGTACCTGTGGGGGGATGTGGCCTGGGGAATCTACAGCATCGGCAGCGACTTTAGCGATTCCGGTGGCCAGGCGAGTCGGGCCGCCAGTGTCAGTACCGGCCGGAATCAAGACATTGTCTGGATCCCCAAGCCCTTCCCGAAGGTCCCACCCCCCATGCCCGAGGGTGGTTTGCTTGGCGGGGGGTTGTAGCCTGACTGATTCACGCGAATCTGCTGCGAACCCGGATTGCACTGCATCTCAGCCCGTGGTGCCAGAACGCCGACCTTGACGGGTCCCAACACGCCTGCGCCCGGCAACCTGGCACAACGGGCTGATCCACAGCACACTACGCGCTCTCGCGGCGAAGCGCACGAATGATCCAGGCTAGGCGATCAGGATAGCCCTATACCTGTTCCCTTCTTCCCCACGCCACGGCCAGTGCGAGAAGATGCCGGCTGGAAGCCAGCGCTCCCGGCCACGAGTCCGGTTCGCCGGTGTCTCCAGAATAGCCCTGGCTCTCCGGGTCCCTCTCCCGGGCATCCGCAGCTGCCTGCGGGCGTTTGCTGTCTGGTGCTCTGGCGGTATCATGAAACTGTGAACGATTTGCCCCGGAAACGGAGGATGCAGATATGGTTGGCTTCAGATCCCCAGTGATTCTGCTCGCATGTGTGGTGGCGACGGGATGCCAGTCCTGGATCGGGCCTCTTGCGGGAGTAGGCATCGAGCCCACCCGCCCCGCCCGGACGGAGCAGGACTTCGGGCCGGACTCCGCCTTCCGCCTGCTCGTCTGTGCCGGCGAGTTGCCACCAGAGAGCGATGCCACCAAAGGGTGGCAGTCGCTCCTCGACCGGTTTCAGGAGCATCCCTGGCCTGCCCGGGCTCCGCAAGCAGTGGCGGCAGCCCAGCCCTGGAGTTCACGGGACCACGCCAAGATCCGGGCCATTCTGGGAGCCGCAGGCCCCAATCTGGCGCTTGCCCGGCAAGCGGTTGCCGCGCCCGACCCGCAAGTTCCCACCGCTCCCTCGCCCGGGACCTCGATCAATACCCCGATCTTCTACCTGGGTACGGCGCACGATGTGGCGCGCCTGCTGGTGATCTCGGCCTACACAAAGGAGGGGATGGGCGATTCGTCCGAGGCATTCCGGGATCTGCTGACCTGCATCCGCTTCGGTAACATCGTCTCCCGAGGCGGCACCGCCATCGGCCACCTGGTCGATGCCGCAATCACCGCCAGAGCCAGTGATGCCCTGTGGTGCATGCCCACCCGGACGGACGTTCCCGCTCCCGTCCTGCGCCGCACCGCGCAGGAGCTACTGAGCATTGCCGACGGGGTCGAGCCCTTGGCCGAGGCCATGCGCCATGAGTCGCAGGGGGCGCTGGCGGTCGTCGATACATTCTCTTGGTCAGGGGTACACGTAGCCTCGGGCGAGCCGCCCCTCGGCTTCGGGGCTTGGCTTCGCCGCAGTCTTGCGGGCGTTCTCACCGGTAGCACGCGTGCCGCCATGAAGCGCGACTTCACCTACCTGTTCCAACATCTTGTGGACCTAGCTGACAAGCCCTACTGTGAAGGTGTGAGCCGCGAGGCCAGGGCACTGGCCGATGCCCTTGAGGCGGCTTCCAGCCACTCGGTTCTGCCCAAGAGGAACCCAGGTGGGCTCAACAGGGCCAAGGTGCTGGTTTCCGTTCTGTCCCGCCCCCCCGACAAGCTGGCCGAACGGGATGCGTCTCTGCGGGCGGCCGCGCTGTACCTGGCGATTCTGGCCTGCGAGAAGGAGACTGGGGTGCCGCCAAAGGCGTTGGTCGACCTGGTGCCTGCGTATCTGCCTCGCGTGCCTCTCGATCCCTTCGACGGCAAACCACTCCGGTACATCGTCGGCGAGACTCCCGAAGCGTGGGGGGACGCGGCCTGGGGCATCTACAGCATCGGCAGGAACCGCCGTGACGATGGGGGTGCTGGCACGCGGCGTTGGTCCTGGCGTGACCCGGATACGGACATCGTCTGGATTCCCGAGCCCTTCCCAAAGGTCGCGCCCCCCATACCCAAGGGTGGTTTGTTTGGTGGGGGCCTCTAGCCTGACTGATTCAAGGAAACGGGGTCACACCCAGGAAACGGGTTCCGCTGAAGAAGGTCCGGCGCGACGACGGGGAGAGGAAGAGACGGACGCGGCGAGCCGTGCCGCAACACGCCTTGGCCCTGCCCCGAACACTGGGCACACGGCCAACGGCAACGCCGCTGGGCTGGCGCGCTAGCGATGGCGGGGCCGACGGCCTGCGAGGGCCGCCAAGGCCGCCAGGGCCAGAAGCAAGGCGGCGGGTTCCGGTGTTCCAGAGGTGCTGCCGGGGCCTCCTCCGCCACCGTTACTGCCACTGGCACTGATCCCCTTGAAGGTGAGACTCCAAGCGCCAATTGCAGGGGGGGCTACTATGCCAGATTCGTTGGTGTCGTATATGAACAGCAGCCAATCGCCCGCGATGTTGCTGCCGGGGTCAGCCAAATCCATCAGGGATAGAGCCGTGGTGGGCGGGCCACCTGCGGCATCCAGCGTGCCCGACGGAGAAGAAGGCCGATAGGTGACCGAGGCCAGAGGGGCGCCATGGACTGGTGCGGGGAAGGGGCCGTCCTCGAACGTGAGATCAAGCTGCTGACATTGCGCGGCGCACACATCTCCCATCAACCAGCTCTGTTCGCCGCCGGGATTCGCCACCCAGAACTCAAAATCCGGGGTGCACAATTATTCCAGCCCCAGCAACGAGACCGAGAGGCCCGTCACCGCCCCGCTCCAGCCCGATGGATTTACCGAGAGGATTGATGGCGTGTTGGGGAGCCCGTAGGTGAAGTACACATAGCCTGGAGGGCTCTCGTTAAGGTAGAGAAGGTACGGGAAGCCACCGAAGTCGTTGATGAACGTGACATCGGCGGTCGCCGCCAAACCCCAAGTCAGCGCGGCAAGCAGAATCGAAGAGGCGACTCTCATAGCTCATGTCCCTATTCCACACCTGCCCTGCATGCAGCACCTTGCGCACGCAGAAAAAAGGAGACACGATCAGGGGGGGAAGAGATCTGGGAGACCTACAGGCGAACAGCCTTCCACATCCGGAAATTAGTGGGTGCCCAAGCTGAATGCAAACGTCGTGCGAGGTCCACGGCAAACTGGCCAGCAATGGCCCTCGCGTCTGGGAGCCGCACTGGTCATGCTGCCAGCCATTCGCCGACTGGGGCCGGGCCAGAACGAGTGCCCCGGAGCCGAGGTTTACCAACAGCGACGAGGCCGACGAAGTCGGGGGTCTGGCTCTCTTGGTCTGGCGATTCTGGTCTTCGGCCCTGGCAGGATTGTGCTTGGGAAGCCTGCATTGCCGCTGGATATCTCGCTGGAGATGGTGGCTAGGGACGCTCCGCCTCAAACCGCCCAGTGCCGTGCGGTTCCCTCGTGACGCATCGACTTGGGCACGAGGCCTTGCGCCCCAC
>JABGQJ010000757.1 GCA_018648945.1 Victivallales bacterium | reverse complement strand
GCACCGGTGCCGCAAGCCCCCACCATGGACACACGATGCTGATCGAACCGAACAATGCTGAGTATGGCACGTTCCGCAATCTGCTCACGGGGCACCGAGTCACGGAGGTGCTCATGGTGGCAGAGCAGCACGGGGTCTTCGAGGCCGTCGGGGATGGTACCATCTCGGAATCGGCTCTGGCAGATGTGCTGGGCTGGCCGGGAGACATGGTGGAGCGTTTCATCGGCTGCGCCTGTGATCTTGGACTGCTCGGTAGAGATGACGGGAGCGTATGGCTTCCCCCGTTCTCGCGGCGGTTCCTGCTGAGGAGTTCGCCGGACTACCAGGGAGCCGCTCTTGCCTTCGAGCGCGATGTGCTCGCCCCATCATGGCGGACCTTGCCGGACGCCTTGGCTGCTGGCGGTCGTGTGTTCCGGACAGGCGACAAGTCGCCAGCGGAGTATAGGGATGCGCTACGCAGGTTCCTGATGGCGATGGATGATGCGGCGCGGGTCCGCGCTGTCGAGCTGTGGGACCACATGCCTGGCCATGCGGACAGGGGGGTGATCCTGGATGCTGGTGCCGGTTCCGGCGCGTACCTGGCGGAGTTCCTCGAACGCAATCCGGGGTGGTCCGGGGTCTTCTGTGATCTGGCGGACGTCATCGATGCGGCGCGCCATACACCTCGCCTCGAAGCTCTGGGAGAGCGAGTGGTCTACGTGCCGTGCAATCTACTGGCGTCACCCCTCGTTTTGCCCGAGCACATCGGTCCATCCGTCGATATCGCATTGCTCTCCAACCTGGTTCACGTCCAGGGGAAAGAGGAGACCACCGGGTTGCTTCGGCGCGCTTTGGCCTCTCTCAGCGCTGACGGCGTTGCGGTCGTGCACGACTTCTTCCGCGATCTTAATTGGCAGGGGAGCCTGTACGACCTGGAGATGCTGATCAACACGCACAACGGCAGGACGTACTCGACCGGTGACATTGCCATGCTGCTGAAGGAGTGTGGGTGGCCAAGCAGTACGTCCTTCTCCCTGCCTTCGCACTCCGGGGTCGTGGTGGCGGCTACCGTC
Source organism: Victivallales bacterium (assembly GCA_018648945.1). Next base: position 2,751 of record JABGQJ010000757.1, on the reverse strand, counting down.
CCCGAACGCCTGCCGGACACCGATCCTGTGCAGCGACTGCGGCACGTCGCCGAGAAGATGGGCTTCACTGCCGCCGTCCCGACGCGACCAGTAGACGTGCCGGTGCGGGAATGGGTCAGGCAGAAGTGCCGCTATGGGTGCGGTGAATACACGACTTGCATGAAGCACCGACCCCAAGACATCGAACCGGAGCGCATGCGGCAGATCCTCTCGGAGTACAGCTCAGCCCTGACGGTCGTGGGTTGTCCCCCTCTGCCCGATTTCCGCCAGCGCCTCCTGGACCTGGAAAAGAGCGCCTTTCTGGCCAACCATCACAAGGCCCTTGTGTTCGCCGCGGGACCGTGTTGCCTGTGTCCTGACTGTGAACCGGATGGGTGTCGCCACCCGGACCGGGCGCGACCGGCCCTGGAGGCATGTGGGGTTGATGTGTTCGAGTTGGCGAAGCGTGGCGGCTTGCCCCTGAAGGTCCTCAAGGACCCGGGCGCGCCCGTCTGTTACATTGGCCTCCTGCTAATCGAGTAGACCATGAGAATCCTGATCCTGGACCATCCCCGGCCGTTGTGCCCGGAACACTGGAACGACGTGGCCAACGCACCTCTCTCGGCCAGCCTGAACACGGGCTATGCCTTGGCGGTCGCGGAAGCGGCTGGGCACGAGCCTGCCTACCTCGACCTCAACTCCGAAAGCGCCCCCCCAGAACGCATGGCTCGGCACGTCCTCGATGCCGATCCGGAGTGCGTGCTGATCCACTGGGTCTATACCTGGGATGCTGGCCCCCATGTGACATCGCTGATCCGAATGCTCCGTGCGCACGGCTACCGGGGGAGTATCGGGGCGTTCGGCGTCTTCCCGACGTTCTGTAGTGCCGAGATGCTTGAGGACAATCCTGGACTCGACTTCGTGCTTGTCGGCGAGTTCGAGGGTACTCTTGCGGACCTCCTTGGGTACCGGTCTCTGCAAGCGGCCCTGGACCCGCCGCTGCCCGGCATCCGTTCCCACAACGGCTTCGGCGGCAGGAGGCCGCTGATCAATGACCTGGGCGTGGTCCCGGTTCCTTGGGACGTGGGGCGGTCGGCGGATCTTAGTCAGGTCAATGTGGCCGCCAGTAGAGGATGCTACGGGGCCTGCACCTTCTGTAGCATCCAGCCGTTCTATGGGCAATCCAAGTGGCGCCGTCGTTCGGTCCAGGATGTCGTGGCCGAGGTGCAGCTACGGGGCGTGTCGCGGGGCAAGGACCAAGTCTACTTCGTGGACCCCAACTTCCTTGGGCCGGGCGCAAGCGGGCAGCGACGGGCTCGGGAGTTGGGGGGGCGGCTTCGCGACCTGCCGGTCCGCTTCGGCATGGAGACCCGGGTTAACGATGTCCACGGCGAGACCATCGCGGTGCTTCGGGAGGGCGGCCTCGACAGTGTCTTCCTTGGTGTTGAGTCTGCATCCGACGCGGTCCTGCAACGGATGAACAAGCGGATCACACCCGCGCAGTCGGCTCTGGCGATCCGGCAGCTCAGGGATGCCGGAATTCTCGTCACCACAGGCTTCATCATGTTCGAGCCGGATTCCACGCTGGCCGATGTGCGGACCAACTTCAGGTTCGTGGAAGAGAACGGCCTGCTGGGCCATCCCGACCAGTCAGCCAATGTGCTGCATCACAGCCAAATCATCCTCAAGGGCAGCCCCGCCTACGCATGTCTGGAGCGGGAGGGAAGGCTCTTGCTCAGCGCACAGTCGCCCTACGAGGCATCTTGCCAATACCGCCATGCTGAGGTGGAGGCGATGGCAAGGACAGTCGGGAACGTGGTACTGTGCTACTTCCGCCAGTTCGACCGGTTCTGGCGGGCGCAGGGCCTCACGAAGCTGGACACCGACGAGACGGCCCACTCCCTTCGCAGCCCTGGCTTCCCTGCGGAAGCGGCGAACCGGGTATTGGTCGGCTCGTTCCAGGAATGCCTTGAGGCCGCGTCTCAGGGGAACATCGGCGCGTTGCCGGGGATCGGGGCGGACGCCGTCGCTTCCCTGGAAGCTCTATTTGGCGGCGAAGGGGCAACGGCTGAACGTCGTCTCATCACTTGAGCTTCATGGGTAATCCGGACACGACGAAGTAGACATCGTCCGCCACTGTCGCCACGTTCCGATTGAGCCGTCCGAGCCGGTCCCGGTAGAGTCGGGTCGATGCCTCTGCGGGGACCAGGCCCAGACCGATCTCGCCAGTGACCACGATTACGTCGCAGGGAGCACTGGCCAACGCCTTGATGAAGGCCTCGATCTCGGCGCAGCTCTCCTCGTTGCCCGGCATTCGCCCATGGTGGCTGAGATTGCCCAGCCAGACAGGCAGGCAGTCGATCAGGATCACTTCGGTCCCAGCTGGCACGGTTTCTATGGCCTGCGCCAAGTGGAGCGGTTCCTCCACGGTCTGGAACAGTCCACCGCGCTCCTCCTGGTGGCGGCGGATACGGCGGACCATCTCGTCGTCCGTTGCTTCGGCTGTGGCGATGAAGACCCGGCGGGTATGGTTGAGGGCGAGCTGGAGAGCGTGGTCGCTCTTGCCGCTTCGACATCCCCCCGTGACCAACGCGACTTTGCAGCTCATAGCAGTTCCTCAACCGTGACAATGGATTCGCGGAACCGGTCCAGCCGGAACACTTCGATGGTGACGACCCGAGGGATGCCGTCGTCTGTGAGAGCGGCGAGAAGAGTGCCCAGGATTTCCCGATCCATCCTGGCCAGGCTCTGATGGTCCTTGCCGTCCAGCAC
>JABGQJ010000756.1 GCA_018648945.1 Victivallales bacterium | reverse complement strand
CCGCTCCGCAACGCACTCATGTGGGGTCCGGGGAGACGAGTCCCCCCGGCGGGGTGCGGGGCTGGCCCCGTGACTGAGGCAACCCACTCGACTCGCGCGGGCCATTGACAAGACGTGCGCCACCCCATATTCTCTGAGTGATCGTTCCCTCCTTGTCCACCCCGCACTCTTCTCCCCAATTCCTGTTGTGATTGGGGCCGAATGCCAACGGGAAGACGGCCAATGCGAAGTGGTGCTAATCTGCCTACAGTGCTGACGCTACTCGTCTGCCTTGCCCTGTCGTCTCTGGCTCAGGATGTGCCCAAGGACATTGGGCGAACAGTGGATGTGGCGGTGGCGGACGCGAAGGCGGGGCCGACCTACTACAAGGGGCACCAGGGGCACCAGTACGAACGCCAGACCACCATGCTGCAGAGCGGCGACACCAGGTATGGCCTGCACTACCGGGCGTGCATCGACGAGTGTCACGGCGACAAGGTCGGCATCGTCGAGGGCTACATTGGCCTCAACGCGCCCTGCAACGAGAACTTCTACGGTGGCGGCTTCTTCAAGATCCTGCTCAATGGCAAGGACGTGGGGGAGTGGCGACTCGCGGATCGGCGGATGATCGAGGAAGGCGCGCGCGGGGCCTGCCAGTATATCTGGGAGACACCCATGGCCACGGTTCGCGTGCGGTTCCTGCTGCTTCCCGGAACCCGCTACGTGTGCTGCGAGCTGCGCTGGTCTCCGAAGGTACCGATCGAGAGCGCCGAGGTGCAGTTGCTGTGCTACCCCAGTTGCTTCACCACCGCCCGGGGGCGCAAGGGTGAGCGACACGTCATCAGCGCGGCCAAGGATGTCATGCAGGGCAAGCCATTCACGGTCGATCCTGCCACGGAATCCTGGCTGCTCTACTCCGACGGGATTTTTGACGTGGCCCGGGGAGAGGGTGCCGGGCCCTGCGGGGCCATGTTCCTGCCAGGCGATATCAGCGGCGGCTCGATCAGCATCGGCAGCTACAGCATCACGACCCGCCTCAAGCTGAAACCGGAATCCGGGCGCGCCAGGTTCGCGTTCTGGGAGTTCCCGGGGATCGAGAACGACAAGGCACTGGCGGCGCTGCGCGGTGACGCGACCCGCCTGCTGAAGAGCCTGCCGCAGCTGGACTTCCGGCCAGCCGGACTGCAGGGCGCGGCTGTGGCGGGGTTGCGGGCGGACTTCGCGAAACTGTTTGCCGAGGCCGGCGACGCGGCAGATCCATGCCGCAAGCGCATCGAGGAGCTGTTGGCGAGACTGCCGACTGGCACTGAATTGGGCAGTGCGCTCCGCAACTGGAAGGCAGAGATCAGCGTGCTTGAGGCAGCGCCAGAACTCCAGCGTCTGCGCTGGGAGCTGCGCATCCGCGCCCTGCTCGCGCGCGGCGACCGCATGCAGTGATACGCAAGGAGACGACCTGTGAATAGGGTGGACCGAAATAGACGGCAGTTGGCCTGGGTACTCGCTTTCGTGGCCCTGGGCGCTGCCAGGCCCAGCGCGCAGGAAGTCGTGTCCGACAACGAGGCGTTGGTTACTCTAACCTATCCGGTCCGACGCGTGGCGACGCCGATCAAGCTCGATGGCGTCCTGTCCGAGCAGGAATGGGGAACGGCGGTGAAGGTCGGGGGCTTCCGCATCAGCGGCAAGGAGAATCTGGCCTCCGAACAGACGGTGATGCACCTGCTCTACGACGACACGGCGCTGTACCTGGGCATCAAGTGTGCCGAATCCCGCATGGGAGACCTGAAGGCCGCCGTGCTCGTCCACGACGGTAGCGTCTGGCATGATGACTGTGTCGAGTTCTTCATCGACCGCAACCACGATCACGGCTCCTATTGGCAGTTCATCGTCAACTCGGTCGGCACGCAGTATGAAGCCGCCGCCTTCGATCCGACCTGGACGGCGAAGTGGCAGGTGGCCACGAGCAAGACGGCAACAGCCTGGTACCTGGAGGTCGCCGTGCCGTTCACGTCCCTCGGTTCGGAGACCCCCGTGCCCGGCGAGGTCTGGGGCTTCAACCTCGACCGCGAGCGTCGCGCCGGTGGCGGCACACAGCTCTACAACTGGGCAGACGTCAGGGGCGATTTCCACAGCCCGCGCCTGTTCGGGCATCTTGCCTTCGTGGGCAAGGAGCGGCAGCAGGAGGCACCGGCGGAGATTGCCCGACTGGCCACGACCGTCAAGGGCCGCGAAGCCCACATCTACACCGATGGTGGCTACTGGATCGTGAGCCCCGGCCAACCCGCCAAGCGGTGGAGCTATCGCGATCTGCTGCGCGGCGCCCGTGATGAGGCAAATCAGTATTGGGAAGAGCTCGAGAAGATCTACCGCGACCGACCGAATGCCCCGGGGCAAAAGAAGTTCGAGAGTCAGCGCCGACGCTACGAGGAGGTCCAGAAGCTGGCCCTAGCCACCGGCGAGGTCGATCCCGAGGCGTGCGCCGCTGGCAAGTCGTTCCTGGACGGCCTGGAGAAGGAGCTCCGCGATCTCTACTGGCAGGCCCGCCTGACCGTGCTCTGCGAGCGATTCTGAAGCGAACCAAACACTGGTACCTGGAACGCCACTTCCATACGAGGATAGAGCGATGAGATGGACACTTGCGATACTGACGGCGATGGGGATGCTGACCTCGGGGCTGGCAGCCGGGCGGGGCGCAGATGCGGCGACCGAAGTGGAGCAGGACAACTCGCTGGAGTCGGCCCTGGTCACGCCACACACCCGCTGGGCCAAACCCCTGTCTGGGAAGCCGATCCGCGTCCTGTTCCTGATCAATGACGGGCATGGAAGCGAGAGTTACACCGAGCCCGGCACCAAGTTGCGTGAGGCGGTTGAGCTCATGCAACGCCTGCAGATCGATGGCGACGCGGCACTGGTGACGCCCAAGGGCGGCTTCTATCAGGGCGTGTACGGGTTGAACCGCGTTCTGAAGCTCCTGGAAACACCGTACGATGTGTATGTCTTCGGCGGCGTGGCCTACAAGGGGTTTGATCCGGAAGTGCTCCACAAGATCCTGGAACACGTGGTCGACAACGGCGCGGGACTGATCACCTGTGGCACGGCGTCGAAGCTGGTCTTCACGGCCAAGCGTCGGGAGGCGGAACTCCCCCAGACTCTCTGGCGTGGTCTGCCATTGGGGCATCTGGCGCAATTGGGCGGACTTGCGGAGAACATAGAGGTCGACGCCAAGATCGCCGCCAAACACATCCGGGCTTACCGCTTCGGCAAAGGGCGTGGCGTGCATCTCTCCTATCGAGCCCATGCGCTGACGCCGTATTTGCCCTGCCGCTGGCGCGCCTTGACCGAATACGACTACTGGATGCTCATGCTGAGTCGCGCGGTGCAGTGGGCCGCAGACCGACCTGCCGAGGTGCTCGTGGTCCCCGTGTCCGCGAGCGTGGAGCGGAATGACCTGGGCAAGAAGACCGTGGCGGTGCAATTGGTCGCCGGCAAAGCCTTTCCCGGCATGTCCGTGGCGCTGCGCCTGCGCCGGGGCGATGGCATCATCACGGAACTGCCGGACCAGACCGTTGACTTGGTTGCAGGCACTCCCCGGACGATTTCGGCCGTCTTGCCAGCCGGTCTCCGTGCGGACGACTATTTCCTCGATGCCATTGCCAGTGCTGGCGGGTCCGTCGTGGGTGCGGGAGCCGGCCATCTGAGCCTGACGTCCGTCACTGGCATCGCCGAGGTGACCTGCGACCAAGCCAGCGTGGAACGCGGTGAAGTCGCCCACGTTTCCGTGCAGACCCAGGGCCCGTTGGCCCCGGGAGACGTGATTCGCGTGCAGG
>JABGQJ010000755.1 GCA_018648945.1 Victivallales bacterium | reverse complement strand
GGAACGAACGAACTACTGGGGAAACGCCTCTTCTTCAAGCCCGACCTGGGCTGGATGGTCAAATGCCCGAAACGTGAGTCTGCTCTTGCCGTGGCCAACACAGTAGCACGCCAATCCTGCCGATCCTGTGGGATCAGCGGAATCGGGAGGGGAGGCGCTACCGCAGGGGAGGCCGGAGTTCCGACTACTGGGGCATGGTCCCGTAACGGCGGTCGTTGAAGGTCTTCATGTTCTTCCGTTCCTCGGCGGACAGGGGGTTCCTGAACCACCTGTGCTCCTTGCGCCCGAGGATATCCTTGGTGATGTCTGGGTTCTTGCCGTCGGTGGCAAAGGGAAGCAGGTGCTCGGCTTCCGGCACGAGTTCCATGTAGAAGCGGTCGGCGATCTCGTAGAAGCCGTGCCATTGCACGTAGTCTGGTCCCATCATGGCCAGGCCATTGCGGGCGCGCCGCCCCTCGTGATGCCAGAGGAAGAAGTAGGTCCACTCGATCTTCTCGTTGAACGGGGTGGCATCGATGAGCGGGGTCTTCCCATCGGCCTTCTTGGCCTCCTTCAGTCTGTTCATAATCAGCTGCGCGGGCTTGGCGAATTTGGTGTTGTAGAGGTCCACGCCGGCATCGTACTGGGTGTAGAAGTTCTTCACGTAGTTTGGGTTGTGGCAGTTGGTGCAGACTTCCTGCATGCCTTTGCGCTTGGCTTCCCATTCCTTGGTCTTGAAGGAGACCTTGGCGCGGATGTTCCAAGAGAGGCGGTTGCCGATATCATGGGTGCGGGGCTGGTTTGGGGTGGCGGAGACGTGGCAGGTGGCGCAGACCGGGGCGGCGCTGTAATCGACGCCGACGACCCAGCTGGACTTGTCCATGTTCATGGCGTCCAGATGGCTGCGGTAGGCGATATTGTGCTTGGATTCCGTGTAGACCTCCATCTGCGGATGGTCGGGGCCGAGGTGGCAGCGCCCGCAGGTCTCGGGCGTGCGGGCCTGGGCCACGGAGAAGTCGTGGCGGGAATGGCAGGCGGCGCAAGAGCCGGAGCTGCCGTCGGGGTTCATGCGGCCAATCCCGAAGTTGGGCCAGGTGGCCGGGTGGAGAGTGCCGTCCTTCTGGACCGTGACCTTGGAGCCATGGCATTGCTGGCAACCCGAGACGCTGGCCCCGGCGCCTTCCACGACCTCGCCGAGGAAGTTGTCCAGCGAGCCGAGCACCTCGCCGCCCTTGGCGTGATGGGAGGCAATGAACTGCTGCGTCTCGGTTTCGTGACAGCGTCCACAGTCGGTGGGCGAGACGATGGACGAGACGAACTTGCCGAAGTGCTTCCTGGCATCGGGCTCGCCTTCCTTGGCCCCATGGCACTCGAAGCAACCGACGCCGGCCTTGGCATGGTTGCTGTGCCGCCACGTCGCCACGACGCCGGGCGTCTTCTTGGTATGGCAACGCACGCAATGGGCCGTCGCGGTGACGATGACCGCCTCCGAGGTGACGGACATGGTGTCCAGCGGCGATGGCCGGAAGAACATCGCGATGCGTACCGAGGCAACCGCCAACAGGGCCAGGAACAGGATCAGTTTCTTCATGGTCGTGTCCTCAGAGGCCTCTCATGCTGATCAGCTTTTGCTCGTGTTCTTCTTCGAAGTGGGCCAGACCTTCGAGCAGTTGCTGAAACTCGCCCGTGACAAAGCGGGCAGCGTGTTCGTATGCGACTCGGGAGAGATGCTCCCGTTCGATGCCGATCTCGATCAACTCGGCGAGGGGGATCTCGCCTTCGGGAATGACATGGCTGGACAGGGAGCGCTCGGGGGGGAACTGCATCAGCTCCCGGGTCCGTGAAACATCCAGTTCGCGGAGGATCCTCTCGTGGGCCAGTTCCTGCTTCTCCATCATCTCGGCAAGCTGGTGCGCAGCGCCGGTTGTCTGGCTCTGGAGCCCGTGGTAAAAGGCGGCGGATTCCTGCTCGAAGAGAATGGCTTCCTCGACGAATTCGGCGCAGGTCAGGTAGCTTGAGGGGCTAGAACTTGTCATACCAAATCCTCTCCGAAGCGATGCCCTTGCTCTGGAGCACATCGGTTACCGCCTCGATCATGATTGGTGGGCCGCATAGGTAGGCTTCGCCGGCCTCGCCGGGTTCCAGATGCGTCTCCATGACAGTATGGATAAAGCCCGTGTCGCCGTTCCAATCGTCGGCTGGATCGGAGAGGGCCGGGTAGTAGTGGAAGTTGTCGTGTTCGGCGGCCAGAGCGGTGAAGATGTCGTGGTCGTAGAGATCCTCCACGGAGCGCGCTCCGTAGTAGAGCTCGATGTGGCGGTGGGTCTGGTGGTCCTGCCAGTACATGACGATGGACTTGAGCGGGGCCAAGCCGACACCGCCGGCCACACAGATGATGCGGTCATGGGAGTCGGTGTGCAGGTAGAAATCGCCGTAGGGGCCGGAGAGATCGAGGGGATCGCCAACCGCCAGGGAATGGAGGAAGCCCGAACCGAGGCCGTCCGGGATCTTCTTGACGTTTAGCTCGATCTCGCCCTGGTCGTCGGGGTGGGAGGCCATGCTGTAGGCCCGGAAGTCGGTCTCGCCATCGTGGTCGATGCGGATCTGCACGTACTGCCCCGGCTTGTAGGGGAGCTCGTTGGGCTCGACCAGCTTGATGCGGATGCGCCGGATGTCGGACGTCATCAGCTCGGACATGGAGATCTCGCCCCGGTACTCCTGAATCTCCAGGTACTCGGGGGGGATCTCGATGTGGAGGTCGTTCTTGACCTTGAGCTGGCAGGACAGGCGGAAGCCCTGGGTCTGCTCGGGGCCCGTGAGGATCAACGCCTCGGTGGCCAACGGCGGCCCGCCACCTTCCAGGACCTTGACCTTGCAGTAGCCACAGGTGCCCTTGCCGCCACAGGCAGAGGGGATGAAGTACTTGTTCTCGAGCAGCGAGCGCAGCAGTGACTGGCCGCCCTTGGTCTCGAACTCCTTGTCCTCGTTGATCGTGATCCGGCACATGCCGTAGTTCGAGATCACCCGATCCATGAAGATGATCAGGAAACCGATGCCTAGCGCGAAGCCATTCATGAAGATGAGTGCACGAAGGATCACAGGCTTGCCATCCCCGAGAAACCAATGAACGCCAAAGCCATGAGCCCTGCCAGAATCGCGGTGATGCCGGCGGCCCCGAAGTTGCGTAGCGGGCGGGCGAAGATGAGACGTTTCCGAAGCGCCCCCATCGTGATGATCGCCAGCATCCAGCCAATGCCGGACCCGAAGCTGTAGGCCACGGTCTGGCCGAAGGAGAAGGAGCGCAGCACCATGATCAGGGAGATGCCGAGGATGGCGCAGTTGACCGTGATCAGGGGCAGGAAGATGCCGAAGGCGTGGTGCAGGCCGGGGGTGTAGCGATCCATCACCAGTTCCAGCACCTGGACGATGGTGGCGATGGTCACGATGAAAACCAGGAACTGGAGGAAGTCCAGGCCCATGGGGATCAGCAGGAACTCGTTGATCAGCCAGTTCGCGGTCGCGGTGAGGGTCATGACGCAGGTCACCGCGATGCCCATTCCCATGGCCACGCCGATATTGCGCGAGATGGTGATGAAGGGGCACATGCCCAGGAAGTAGGTGAGGGCGATGTTGCTGGTCAGGATCGAGGCGAAGAGAATCAGGAAGTACTGCTGCATGCTTCCGCCTCCTTGTTCTGGCGTTCCTTCACGGTGTTTACCACCAGGATGAACACGCCCAGGGCGAAGAAGGCGCCGGGCGGACTCGCGAGGAGCTGGATGGGGGAGACCGCGTCGGGCAGGACCTTGAAGCCGAACATGGTGCCAAAGCC
>JABGQJ010000754.1 GCA_018648945.1 Victivallales bacterium | reverse complement strand
GGCAGAACGCGGTTGAAACGGTCCATTCCCCGGAGTAGAGTCACGCGAGCCACGCCCTCCTTGTTGCCGGTTTCAAGATCCTGCAATGTAACTGGATGTGGCTTTTTTGATCGCATAAATGCGTGCGAAACAAGAATACGAAGAACCTGCGCGCAAGCGAGAACCTTATGTGGATACCCTCTAAATAAGGTGAAGAAAAATGTTTCTTGCGAAAGATCGAGAAAGACACAACATTAGTGTCCTTAAGTACCTTTTTAGCTGCTTTTTCCCAAACCACTTCAATGTAATTATCTATATACGATTGTATCTATTTCTTGAAAGAAATGGTCTCCCAACGTTTTTTCCCTACAGGATATTGTACCATCTCCACGGTTTGGAGATCGCTAGAGGCTGTAAGATTGGGATTGGTGTTAGCTTCCCTCACCCCAAAGGAGTTCTATTCACTCGGGGAACAGAATTGGGGGATAACTGCGTTATCAATGGAAATGTCCGTTTTGTAGGCCGCCATGGGAGATATCCCATTATTGGAGAGAATACCTTTATTGGAGACTCAGTAGTTCTACTTGGCGGTATCAGATTGGAAAGAGACGTAGTTGTTGGTGCTGGAAGTGTTGTAACTAAGAACTTTGGGCCTGAAGTAACTATAGCTGGCAATCCAGCAAGAATCATAAACCACTCTCCAGAACGTTAGATCCGGAGAGATCGGGACAAGAAAATCAGCCTGAGGCGGTATCTCCGCGGCGAATTGGGACGGGTTGTTTTGGGATTACACCGGCATCTGCTTGGTGGGACGGGCTGGCGCCCTGGGAGCGCTATGTGACGCGGAAGCCATGTCCGCAGAAACCAAGCGAGGCCCCGGCAACTACGCACGCAGTTGCCGTGGCGGGCTACTTGCTGCCCTCAGAAACCACGAGCAGGGCGAAGGGGGGGATGGACCCACGGATGGTGATTCCGTTCGTCCCGTCTGCAATCTGGCAGGGAGAGGCGATGAACGCGCCCGCCGTATCGGCCAGGCGCACGCTGGCATTCGCGCATGAGCCCCGCCAACCGTGGCGCGTGAGGGCGCCGCGCGAGACGAGCAGGGAAATGTCAGTGGCGGCGGCGCTGTCGTTGAAAACCGCCAGCCGCAGGCGAGTGGCATCGGCCCAGCCGCCCGCGTGGACTTGGCCGGCAGTATCGGAACCACCGGCCAGGCGCAGGGAGAAACTCTCGTGCATCGGCGGGACGTTCATGATCTCGCGCATGAAGGCCAACAGGCCCTTGGGCAGAGGCCAGGGGTACAGGCGCATATCGTCCGCGTAGGCCCAGTTTGCGCCGAGCCCCATGTTGCGCAGGCCTGCGCGCATGTGCATCCGGAAGGACAATCGCCTGATGCGCGCCTCCTCCTCGGCAGGCATGTCGGGGAGGGCCAAGGCCCAGTCGGCACATCTCTCCGCGTCGAGGCGACCAGCGGGATATGCCCAACCAGCCTTGCCCTGCACGATGTTCGCGGCCAGCCTCCGGAACTGGTGGGCGCGCTCGATGCTGGCGATCTGCGTCCCGAAGGCTTTGCCCACCTCGTAGTCCCACTTGCTCTTGCCATAGAGGATCCCGTTCTCGATGAGTACGCAGTCGGAATACCATTGCGAGGGCGTGCCGGACGCTTCGTTTGAGATCACGCGCATCTCCGGGTGGTGTTCGGCAAGCCAGCGGTACATCTCCCCCTGCACCGCGAAGATACCTGGGTTCTTCGGTGCCCAGCCCATGTCCCAGCCGATACCGGCGGGGGTATAGTAGTCCATGCAGGCACGACACTGCGCCAGGTAGTCGGCACGGAAGCTCGCACTGCCGAAGTTGTACATGCCCCAGGGAATCTGCGGGTACCCGGTATCCTTCTGCACCTTCGGGGGCAAGGCCACCGTGTAGCCGCCGCCATACATGTCGAGCGAACCGCCTGGCCCGGCCCGGAACCAGTCCTCGGGCAGTGGTTTCCCACGCTGGGCGAGGTTCGCCAGCTGCCGGAAGTAGAGGTAGCACTTGAAGCCATTTTCACGGTACTCGGCGATGGCGGCCCGGAAATCCACGGCCGACTGCTTGTGCCAGCCGGCGACGTTCGTCCACCACTCGCCCTCGGTCGGGTAGCGCTCGTTGATCGCATCCTGCCACCCGTAGTACCAGACATTGCTGCCGGGCAGCGTGTTGTTCGTGTTGAAGCGCGCCCCTCGACCGGTGGGCTTGCCCGAGGCGCTGACCTCGCAGCCTGGCGGCAGCGTGCGCGCCGGGAAGTGCGCACGGTAGGGAACGAACCCAGTCAGCAGGGGATTCTCGGTGTGGACGTTCTCCCCGTACCAGCGCCAGGCATCGCGCAGCAAGTTCGTCCGCTTGGGGAAGGACTTCCAGGTGAGCGAGAAACGGAAGGTGTCGCCCGACTTGATGCGGATGGGGTTCTGCTGGACGGAAGGGAAGAAGCCGGCGGGTGTGTTCGGGGTCAGAGTGACGAAGGCGTCCAGGGAGCGGTCGCCGACGACGACCCAGCGGTCGGCACCCTCGAGGACGTTCATGGGGAAGGTGACCGACTGCCACGCGTCGAGACGATCCGGGCTCAGATCCCGCTCGCGTTCGCCATATGTGAAGAGGGTCCCCTCGTCCGCGTCGATCACCCGCACGGGGCGCAGGCCGCCAATGATCCGTTCCCAGCGCCCCGGTACGAATCCGTGCCTGACCCCCAGGCGACACAAAGCCTTGATCTCACCCGTTGCCCGGAGCCGCACCGTCTCCTCGAAGACCCCGCCGTCGGCGGAGTAGGTTACCTCGGCGACCAGCGGAATGGCGGGATCAGAGGGGGCAAGCGTCGCCGAGAGTGTGTGGCCACCTCGGACCATCTCGCCCAACGGGCGGTTGAAGAGTACTTCGCGGTCGCCGATGGCCAGGAAGATCGCGGCACCGTCGGGCCCGCCTGGATGCAGCTGGATGGGCGAAGGGTCGGTAAGGGTCAACGAGGCCAGCAGACCAGTGGTCGTGTCGATGCGGGCGGTCACGCCCTCGGTGTGAAGCTCAAGTGCGGCAATTCGGCGCCCGGGCATCTTCCCGGCGCGTCCAGAGAACGCCGGTGGCACGACGCTCACCGGCTTGCCAAGGGCATCGATTGCGTCGAACCGGATGTCGTCGAGAAAGACCACGTCCTCAGCCGTCAGGTTGCTGAGGATCACGTAGACCTGGAACTTGACCGCGCCCTCCGCAGCGCGGAAGACGCGGGTGACTTCGCGCCATTCGTCAGCCCCAGGTTGCAGCCAGATCTCCGCGTAGCTGATGGTCGTATCCTTGGCGTTGACCTGACGCACCGACAGGCGCGCGCTCTTCTTCCCTCGGCGGATCACGCCGCGTACCCAGCCAGTGATCTGGTAGCGGGTGCCGGGAATGGGCTCGATATCGACCGTCTGAACGAAATGCGCAAACGGGTTGTACTGGTGCTTGGAATCTCCCTGACAGCGCAGCGAGAAGCCGCCGGAGTGCGCGGTTTCCTCGCTGACCTGGAAGGTGGTTTCGGGCACGGGTCGGTCCCAGCCATCCAGCTTCCCCGTCTCGAAGCCGGGGTTCTTCAACACGACCTCGTCAGGGAAGGACACGCCAACGGTCAGCGTCAGGGCAAGGGCGATCATTGGTCGAGTGAACACCAAATGGCCTCCTGTTACTGGCCTGACCCAACACAAGAACCTCCGTGCGCCAGGCAAACGATGGGAAAGCTCTACAGATTGACCATAACACATTCTCTTCTACCTATTTCCACCACTTTCGGAAACCAAGATAATCACGACATGCCCCAGCTGAATGT
>JABGQJ010000753.1 GCA_018648945.1 Victivallales bacterium | reverse complement strand
GATCCGCTACGGTTCGCCCGAGGCGGTGGCACTGTCCAAGCAGCTGATGCAGACGATTGCCTTTGCCGCCTACGATGCGTCGGCGGATGGGGCACTTGAGAAGGGTGCCTTCCCGTTGTTCGACCGTGACAAGTACTTGGCGGCACCATTCATCCAGGCCTTGCCGGAGAGCGTCCGCGAGAAGATCCGGGCGAACGGCATCCGCAACTCGCATCTGACCAGTATTGCTCCCACGGGCACGATCAGCCTGCTGGCGGGCAACGTGAGCAGCGGGATCGAGCCGGTGTTTGCCTTCCACTACGTGCGGCGAATCCGCCAGGGACAGGAAGGGGATACGGCCGACCACGAAGTGATGGACTACGCCTACGCCGAATACTGCCGACGGTTCGGGCGGCCCGAGTCCGACGCATCCCTGCCTCCTGCCTTTGTGCAGGCCGACGCCGTGGCACCGCGTGAGCACATCGACATGCAGGCGGCTCTCCAGGAGTACGTGGACAGCGCGATCAGCAAGACGATCAATGTCCCCGAGGACTTCCCGTTCGAGGAGTTCAAGGGCATCTACACCTATGCTCACGAGCAGGGCTTGAAGGGGTGCACGACCTTTCGTCCCAGCGAGCATATCACCGGGGTCCTGATCCGTGAAGAGGAGTCGCCGGCCAAGGCGGCGGAGCAAGAGCAGGGAGACATGCCGCCGCGGCGTCCGGAGATGCTGCATGGCACCACCTACAAGGTCAAGACGCCGGTCTCCAAGAATGCCTTCTACATCACCATCAACGACATCGACGATGGGGACAGCCGCCGCCCCTATGAGATCTTCGTGAACACCAAGAACCTCCAGCACTACAGCTGGGTCGTGGCCATGACGCGCCTCATCTCCGCCGTGTTCCGGCGCGAGGGCGATCCCAGCTTCCTGGTGGAGGAACTGGTCAGCATCCACGACCCCAACGGCGGCTACTACAGCAATGGCGAGTATGTGCCGTCCCTGCCCGCCGAGGTGGGACGACTCATCGCCTCGCACCTGAAATCGCTGGGGATCATGTTGGATCTGAAGACGGAGGAAGCCCCGCCGGAGGAAGGGGAGTCGGTGTCCATTGCCGCTCCGTCCGGTCCCCGCTGTCCCATGTGCAATGAACCGGGCCTGCAGAAGCGCGAGGGCTGCCTAGTCTGTCCCCACTGCGGCTTCAGCAAGTGTGGCTGACCCGGGCCGGTCCTCGGCGCCGGCATCAGCCGTCGGCGAGGATCTTGTCGAGGAAGCGCTCGATGAGGAAGTCGCAACTGCGGAAGGCCCCGCCGTGATCGTGCCCGCTGAGCTGGTGGTGTTCCACACAGGGGTGCCCCATGGCGCGCAGGCTGGCCGCCATGAGGGCGTTCTCTTCGGCTCGGGCCGGGATGTCGCAGGCGGGGTCGCCAGTGACGAGGAGGATGGGCGGAAGATCGGGTGAGAGATGGGCCAGCGGTGCCAACGGGTCCACCACAGGCTGGAAGCGGCTCCGCGGATCGCCCATGTCGGCCTTCACCTGGAAATGGGTGGTCATCTGGCCGCTGGTCAGCAGCAATCCGGCGACATCCTGTGGCGCATGGCCGTAGGGGGCCAGCCAGGACGGGTCCATGGCGACGATGGCGGCCAGGTAGCCACCCGCCGACATGCCGCCCACGAAGACCTTCTGGGGGTCGCCGCCATAGCTGGCAATATTGGTCAGCACCCAGCCGATGGCAGCCGCGCCATCCTGGTGGTAGGCCGGGGCCTTCACCTGGGGCGAGAGGCGGTAGCGGGGTTCCACCACCGCGTATTGGCCATTGTAGAGCACCGGTGGGCACTCGTGCCCGTCCTGGGCGAAGCCCCCGCCATGGAACCACACCACGGTGGCGAAGCCTTCCCTTTCCTGAGGACAGCTTAGCCACAGCGTTCGCATCGGGTCGTCGTCGCCCTCGGCATAGGGGATGTCCCGCCAATGGCGGTAATGAACGGGGGAGGGGGCCGGCTTCTCGTTCCAGGCGTAGTCCATGGGGCGGGTCCGCGTGTTCCTATGACGTAGTTTGCGGGGCGAATATACTGGTTCATCGTGGAATCGCTGCCGGATCTGGCGCGCCGTGTTGACGGGGCCGGTGAGCAGAGCTCTGTTGTGGAGTGCAGATGTGCAGATTCCCAGAACCCCGACGACGGAGACAATGATGGATCTGAACAGAGTGGTGGAAGCGGCAGGTGGCAGTCACGATGTCCTCGTTGACTGCTGGGCCGAGTCGGAGGCCTGTTACCCGGACGGTGGCCCTCCGTTCCTTCATCCGGCTGAGATCACGGCGGCCCGAGTGTTTGCGGGGTTGCCTGAAGAGGCCGATGCAGTTCTGCACGCGGCGGCGCGACGCATCGGCGAGGTCCCGGAACTGGCGCATTTGGCGTGGCATTGCTCCCGGGTGGTGTTCGAGAACTTGGACTACGATGCCGCGAAGTTGGGCAAGTGGCCGGAGTTGGAGGATGTCCTGGGGGAATTGGCCGGTGTGTTCTACCTGCTGGTGGGGTTGGATGCCGTGGCCCGAACGCGGGAAACACATGCCCGGTTGGGCGTGCCAGAGGATGTGACGCGCGGTTGCTTCAGCCATTACAGGGAGTGCATGGGTTACAGCGCCATGCACGGGCGCAACCCATGTGGCGTTCGGCCCCGTACGCTCTACTGGTTGCGGAACCACATCAAAGGCGATCTGTTCCGACTGGGGCGACTGGAGTACATGCTGAAGCCCTTCACTGGCAAGCTACAGGCCTGGCGGCACCGGCAGAGCGGCAAGGTCGTGGCCCTTGCCTTGGCCGGGGAGCGGTTCGATACCGAGGGGCTGATGACGAGGACGGAATCGGCAGATTCCTGGGTCTCGCGGCTGGTGGACGATGGGTCGGTCGTGACTGGGTCGCCAATTTCGCCCCTGGGCTATGCGCAGAGGCAGGAAGTGACGCTGCCCCACGACGAATGGCAGCTGGCTCTCTCGGCGCGTGACACGATTCTGGAGACGCACATCCCCGACGGCGGTGGCATGACTCCCGAGCGCTGCCACGAATCCATGCGCCAAGCACTGGAGTTCTTCCCCCGCCATTTCCCGGAGCGGTCCTTTGCTGGCTTTGCCTGTGGTTCGTGGATTTTGAACCCCGAGCTGGACAGGATTTACCGCGCCGACTCCAATATGGTGCTCTGGCAACGCGAGCTGTACCTCTTCCCCATCTGGGCGGGGCGGCGCTGTGGGGTGTATTTTATTTTTGGTGAGGATAGCCCCGATCCGGCCACGGCCCCCCGGCAGACGAGCCTGCAACGGGCGTTGCTTGATCACATGGCGGTGGATGGGCGGCTGATCGGCGGGGGGATGTTCCTGCTCAGCGAGGATTTCGGGGCGCCCGGCTCGCAGGTATACCGTAGACAGTGGGGCTGTTAGGTCTAGGGAGCGATGCAGATGGCAGACAAGACTGGTCTTGATGCGGCGGATGTGCGGGTGTTGCGGGAGCTGGGCGAGTGGCAGGCGGAAGCCGCCGCCAGCCCGGCGAACCAAGAGAAGATCGCGGCTTGGTACGCGCACGATGCCTGGGCGTCGGTACGGCGGCCCATGGTCCTGATGGAGATGCGCAGTTGGGAGGAAGACGAGGGGCCTGTGAACCACGCGGACCTCCGTTGCCAGGATCCATGGGCGCGGGGCATCGAGCGCGAGATGCGGATGCTGCGGCATCATGTGGAGGTCTTGCAGGACGATCATGTGGTGTCGCCCTATGTGTCCTTTGCGCCGCCCATCGGGCGCTCGTCGTTTGGCGTTCCCTCTGGACGGCACCGCGAAGGGGGGGCGG
>JABGQJ010000752.1 GCA_018648945.1 Victivallales bacterium | reverse complement strand
GTCCGCCGAGCCGTTCCGCCAAGCGGGCGCCACTGCTTGCGCACCGATACACAGACTGGGAATGAGCACAGGCCAGCTGCGGCGCAAAGGAACCGTGCGAAGGGAGCGCCAAGGCCAACTGCGTGCTGGTCTCCCCCAAATCACCAATCACCAATCACCAATCACAGATCACCAATCGCCACTGCTCCCTACTTCTCCCCCCGAATCCAGTCGATCGTGACCTTGGCCTTCTCGGTGCCGGCGATGGGGTCAAGGCGAATGCTGGTGATGGTCTTGCCGCGCCACTTGGGATGGTCGCCCACCGGGAAGACGATCTCGTGGAACTCGCCGTCGGCGGTCACCGCGATGTCGATTCGCTTGTCCTCAGCCATGTTGGGCTCGTCCTCGGTGGTCCAGAAGAACTGCGCACCATTGCCCGCATCGGCGGCGAGACGGACACGGATGCGGGACACCGAATCGCCGTCGATGCGACAGAAACTGCGGACCATATAGGGATCGCCGCCATCAGTCTCCACGTGGCATATGCCGCCCCGGACGTCGAGTTTGACGATGTCGTGCATGCGCCGCCAGCCGTCGAGCGTGGCGTCGAACTCGAAGTTGACGTTGGTCTTCTCGCCGGGGGTGAACCCGGGCTCAACGGGATCGACACCAATGACGCCCAACTCGATCTTGTAGTCAGGGCGGGGGAACGCAACGACGGACCGGGTCTCGGGATCGTAGCTCCAGGTGCCGGGCTCGGGGGGATTGCCAACGACTCTGCGCAGGTTCCCCACCTTCTGTGGTTCGGTCACGCCGGCGAAGACGATGCGTCCACCCAATGGGTAGCCGCCGTCGAAGAGGATGTCCACCGTCCGTTGCTTGCCCCAATAGCGGTCGTGGTCGGGAACGAAGCGGGCGCAGCCGATGACGCGGATGGGAGGCTTGCCCTTGGCTGTAGGCAGAGCTTGCACGACGGGATAGGGCTCGCGGCCCATGAGTTTGTGGATGTTGATGATGATCCCGCGCGGGGCGAAGTTCCATTCCACGCGCTGGCCGGTGACGGCGTTGTAGACGTCGGGCCAGAGGGCGTAGTTCTCCTTGTTCTTGGGGTCCATGCCCTGCTGATTGAGGGCGGAGACGGTGAGGCCGGTGGCGATGGTCTGCCAGCGGAATCTGTTGGGGACGCACTCGTCCAGTTCCATAACCGCGTAGGCGTAGCGGAGGCCATTCCACTGCACCGGGCGGCCGAACCACGTGCAAGTCCACCAGGTAGAGCCGAAGATGGGGATGGAACCGTAGCGAAGCCAGGGGTAGTCGTCCACGCCCCATTGATAGACAAAGGGCAGTCCAGCCCACGCCCAGTATTCGGCCTTCTTCAGGTACTTGCGGTCGCCGGTGGCGCGGTAGCCCTCGACGTACGCTTGACAGGCATCGGCAGCGGCGAGGATATCCGGCGCGTGCCCGATTACTTCCCAGACCTGGGCAGCGCGGGGCACCCGGAACCTGTCCATGTAGGCGAGCGCCTTGAGCCCCCCATCCAGCAACCGCTTGTCGCCGGTCATGCTGTGGGCGCGCAGGAGAGTCCAGGCTTTGCGGGCGACGAGACCGTTCGCCTCGAACCCATCGGGGGAGAGCCCGGCGTAGTCGCGCCCCTTGAACACGCCGCCCTGCTCGACCCGGGTCCTGTAGCGCCAGCCGCCGTTGGCATCCTGGCTCTTGAGGAGCGCGGCGGCTTGATTGGCCTGATTGGCGATGTGGGCGAGGGGGTTGCCGTAGAGCAGGCCGTAGTCCGTGGCGGAGGGGGCGGGACCGCCGTGAGCATCAGTGACTTCCTTGGCCCGTGCTTCCAGACGACGTTTCAGGTCCCGGTCATCCGTCAGTTTCGCCACGGTCACGCAATCGAACAAGTAGTTGGGATAGGCACCGTTGCGATGCTTGACCGGGGGACCGCCATGGAAGACGCGCCATTCCTTGGTCTCCGGGTCCCAGAGGGTGTCCAGGTAGGCCTGCATGCTCCATTCCAGTTCGTCGATCCACTGCTTCTTGGAGGGCCAGCCCTGGCCGCCGGAGTTGGCGTGGGCTGACTGCACCCAATCCGGCACCCCGAGGCCCCGGAATCGGGTGGTGGGAGAAGCGAGGGGCGGCTCCTTCTTCGCCTGGGGCGGTTTGGCTGGCGGGGCAACGCCGTAGATGGCGAACCACGCCTTGAGCGCGTCCAGCGCCGAATCCGAGCCGGTCTGCACGTAGAAGGCGTAGCTGAAGTCGATCTTGGTGGCGTTGACGCCGGCGGCAGGCCAGCCCTTGCCGGTGCCCAGCTTGTTGCGTTCGCCGTAGGTCCCCACGCTGGGCACGCTCAAGCCCATCGTGGCGCAGGCATGCCCGCCGAACCGGTCGGGAGTCGCGAAGACGGGGGTCGGTCGGTCCGTGTCAGCCTCGCCCGGTTTCAGGTCCGAGCGGCGGGTGCCGTCGTTCCATTTGGCACGGGGGTGCCAGAACACCGCCGTAAGCACGTCTTTGCGGCGGACGCTGAGCATGGGCACGGTGACAAGATGGGGGTGGGGGCGCCAGCGCAGGCGGTGGGTCTGATTGTACCCGATCACGTTGTCATTGGAGGAGTCCTCGTCGCCCAGCAACCACTCCATGCCGGGTGCCAGGGCCTCGTCCTTGCCACCGACGAGGGTGGTCAGTTGCGGGCCGTCGAGGGCGAGCAATGTCCCCTCCTTTGGGGCGGGGGCGGTGATGCGGCAGGTGATGAGTTCGTTCGCCTTGCCGGAACCCGCCTTGGCCGCCAGGAAGTCCACGTACATGGGGCCGGCGAACGCCGCCCTGGCCAGGATTGCGGGCTCGATGGTGAACCGGAGGCCACTGCCGCTGTTCGCGCCAATGGCCTTGCCGTCCCGCAAGGTCCTGGCCGATCCGGCGACCAGGACCACACCGGTCGAGTTGGTGTTGGTTGTGACCAGCCGCCCCAAATTGGGCACTGCTCCCACCAGCCTCCGGTTCGGGTGTTTGGCGTATACCCAGCCCTGCCCCAAGCCAAAGTCGTTCTTCGGGAACACAATCTCGAAGGAGTCACAGGCCACCGTAAGCCATCCGTTCTCCAACCCCGCCGGGTTCCGGCCGATCGCCACCTCGGCCGTGAAATCACCGCTCCGCCCACCGGGAATCAGCCACTGACAGTGCAGAGCCGCCGCTGCCTTCTTCGCCTTGGCCCGGACACGGAACTGAACGCGCCCCTTACCCCAGGGCGGCACATTCTCAAGCGTTCTGGGGAGAGTGCCAAGCAGCTCCAGTTCCCCGGGCAGCAAGATGTCTAGATCGATGCGGGGCAGGATGGCGTCGCCGCGATTGTAGGCGACGAGGTCCACGTCCATCTCTTGGCCGGGCCAGAGCACATTGCGCTCGGTCTGAAACTGAATCCAGTCAAGTGCGGGTCCGAAGGAGCAGGTCACTTCCACAGTCTTGCCGCTGGCGGTGAACCTTGCCGTGGGCACCGAACCGGGGCGCGGTTGCCCCTTGATGTTCCAGGAAGCGACCTCGAACATGTCCGGGGCCAACTTGCGGACATCCTGTTTGGCAGGCGTGCCGTCCAATCGCAGAGGCTCGGGCAGGGAGAGAGTCACACTGCCCGCAGTCAGCGGGACATCTCCCGAGTTGGTCATCAGGCAGCGGAGTTGCAGGCTGCCATCGAGCCGTTTGTAGCTCTTGAGCGAGATGGTGTGGGGCAGGGGGCCGACGGATTCCACCCACCGAAGATCGTCGATGAGCCATTCTGTATCGCCGGGGCCGGTGATGCGGGGCGAGACTTGGAGCCACTCGAAACGTGTGTTCTCGCTGAAGT
>JABGQJ010000751.1 GCA_018648945.1 Victivallales bacterium | reverse complement strand
CGCGCGGAAACGCGACATGATCGCCTCCTGTATGGAGATCTACCAACGCATCGTCGAGACCTACCGCTGGGACGCCCTGGCAGTATACTGGCCATGGTGCGATCCCGATGGCGTGCGGGCAGCCAAGGAGACGTTCGGGAACCAGATCCTGATCGGCAGCGTCGTTGGCGGCTGCGTCTGGGCGATCGAGGCCGTGCAGGACTGGATGCAGTTCGCCGTCGATCTGGCGGAACGCCCCGAAGTCATCCACGCAGCAGCCAGGAGGATGCGCGACAGTGCCTGCGACCGCATCGACCGTCTGGCCGATGCCGGGGCCGACTTCATCCTGCTGGTGAACGATATCGCGGGCAACAGCGGCACCTTCATCTCACCCGCCCACATCCGCGAGTTCGTGCTGCCCTACCTGGCCGAGGCGGTGGCCCACATCCGCTCGCATGGCGTGTTGCCATTCATCCACACCGATGGCAACATCATGGCCATTCTAGACGAGTGGATCGGCCTCGACGCCGCTTGCTACCAGTCGGTCGATCCCATGGCCGGTATGGACATCGCGACCGTAAAGCAACGCTGCCACGGTCGGCTGGCGTTGATGGGCAACGTCCAGTGCAGCCTCTTGCAGGACGGCCCAGAAGAGGCGATCCGCGCGGCAACGCGCCAGTGCCTGCAAGCCGCCGCTCCCGGTGGCGGCTACATTCTCAGCACCTCCAACACCATCTTCCCCGGCATGCCCCTGGCCCACTACCACTGCATGCTGGCGGCATTCAGCGAATTCTGCCACGCCAGCGGGTGAACCCGAGCAGGGATACCAACGACCGCCGAGGCCGCCCATTTCCTACCTACAAAGAAAGTAGGATATTTCCAACTCTCTGCCGCTCAAAGGGGTTGACGCAAGGCTCCCGAGCACGTATCGTTTTAGCCAGAATCGCACCGTTGCCGACCCGGCAACTTCCAGTATTTGGTCGAGAGTTCCCTCGATAGACTGCCTTCTGTGTGTTCCCGGAGTGTTTTCCACACGGGCCTCCCATGGTATCCCTGCGGTTTTCCTATATCTCAGCTACTTGCCTGCAGACTCCTCTTCCACTGCCATCAGAGGATGTGGATTCGGGTTCCGCCCTGCCGAGCCTGCTTAGCGCCATTGCGCCGGAGAAGGCGCGCTACTGGCAGAGCCAGAACCCGGCGAAGCTGGTAGTTGACTTCACCCCCGACGCCCCCTTTGGGCCATCGGTGGGACAGCTGATCGCGGAGCTCGGGTTCGACCCCAGCCGGAGTATCGCTGATCTCCGAGACCGGCAAGGGGCCTCAGTGACGGCGGTCGGGCGTCCGGGGGCCTCCCGGGAACGCCTGTCCGGCGTGCGCGATCGCCAACGTCGGCCGACGGACCCCGACGCGACCGTGGTATCCCCCTTCGAGTTGGCGCTGCTGCACCAGGCATCGACCACGGGTTCCTTCCCGTCCGCCCTACTGGTCTCCTGCTTGCTCACTCCCGAGTGCGTCTACTCCTTCGTAGCCCCACGGGGAACGCCGCTCGGGGACGTCCTGCGCTCGGAAGGGAGCATCGCCAGACACTTGGCGGAGCAGGCGGTCATCACGCTTGTGCACCCAATCTCCGGCCGTACCTACTCGCTGGATGATCCCTGCTCAGCCTTCAGTGATGTGCTGTGTCCTGCCGCCTGCGGGTTCGCCCTGCAACCAGAGCCAGCCTTCCTCTTCGGCTTCCCCTTCTTCAATCGCCGTCTGGGCATGCATCCGGGAGGTCGCCAGGAGGAGCCCGAGCAGCCTTGCTCGAACTGCCTGGCTTGCACCCGCTACTGCCCCAGCAACCTGCGGCCAGCCTTCCTGCACCACAACCTCCAGGCCGACGAACTGGGGCAAGCAAAGGCAATGGGCCTGGGACAGTGCATTCAGTGCGGGCACTGCAGCTATGTCTGCCCGTCCGGGATCCCCCTTGCCGAGACCATTGCCAAGGCTGTCAGGGAACTCGATGCCGGGGAGGACGTGCCATGACCAGGCGCCTGCCAACTCGGAACGACGCCATCCTCGCGGCCTGCGGCTTGGCTCTCTACGTCCCGGCCATCGGCAGATATGGCCTGAAACTGCTGGCGTTGCTCCCCCTGTCGATCCTGGTCGGATACGCGGTCGAGCGCGGCGCGGCGGCGCTCCAAGGCAAGCGCCCCGACGTCTACGGCTTGCCGGTCTGGATCCTCCTGCCGCTCGCCTTCCCGCCAGCGTTGCCGCTCTGGATGAGCCTGCTTTCGGTCGCCGCCGCGCTGGTAATCACCGCCGTGTTCTTCGGCGGCTATGGACACCAGCCGGCCTCGCCCATCGCGGTCGGGTGGGCCTTTGCGGCGCTGAGCTTCCCGTCGGCCTTCGGCTTCGGCTGGTCCTTCCCGTTCCCCGATGCCCTGACCGGTTTCCAGCACTGGTCCTCCCGCATGCCCACGGTGGATCACCCCCTAGTCGTGCTGGCCAACCGGGACGGAATCACGCTCAAGTCGCTCCTGCTTGGCTATTTCCCCCAGGCACCGGGCATGGCTCTGCCCCTGCTCGTCCTCCTGTTAGGGCTTCTGCTGCTTGCCTTGCGGGTCATTGCGATACGGACGTGCATCGGCTTCCTTGCCACCTACGTGATCCTCGGCACACTCTCGCCGACGACGACCGGGTTCGACCTGGGAGCGTCGTTGCTCGCAGGCAACGTCCTGTTCGTCGCGTTCCTGGTCATCGCCGACACCCGCACCTGCGCCAGAACCGTACCTGGGCGCTGGTTGGTGGGCATTCTGGCCGGCGCGGTGGCACTCCTGATCCGGACCTTCGCAGCGTCTCCTGATGGCGTCTTCTACGCCGTGCTCTTCGCCAACGTGTTTGCTCCGATCATCGACGAGGGCGTCCTGACCCTTGCCAACGGCGGGGAGCAAACGCCATGAACGACCGCAAGATGATCCTCTTCCTCCTGCTGACCACCACGGTCTGCACGCTGCTGCTGAGCGGAGCCAACCTGGCCTACGTGCGAGCGGCGGCCATCTTCGAGTCAAGACTTCGCCAAGACATTCTGGCCCTCTATGGCGTGCCCGAGGCAGAAGCAACGGCCGAAGGAGCATTCGAGGAGCATTTCGAGGTCCGAGAGGTGGGCGACACCACCTACTACGTCGCCAAGAAGGTGGCCCCCGGCACGGTTGTCTTCAAGGCCGAGGGGCCGGGCCTGTGGAGCCGTGTCGAACTGCTGTTGGCCGTTGCGGCTGACGGCAAATCGCTGTACGGACTGCGCGTGCTCGCACAAGCGGAGACGCCGGGACTGGGCGGGCGGATCAGCGAGCTGGCGTTCCAGGAACAGTTCAAAGGCGTCGGTCTGCGACCACAGCTCAAACTGGTGAAGTTCGCCATGGCCGACAACGAGACCGATGCCGTTTCGGGCGCGACCATGACCAGCACGGCCGTGCAAGCAATCATCAACCAAGGCATCGCCAACGCCGACCGCGCAATGGAGTGGGAGTAGGCCATGGCCGATAAAGTCCAACTCCGCGTTCCCAAACAAGGCTACCGCCTGTTCCGGGGCAAGACGTGGGGGGTGTTCGTCGAGGGCATCTGGCATAACAATCCCATCTTCGGCATGATGCTAGGGCTCTGCTCGACCCTGGCCGTGACCAACCTGATGTTGAACGCTCTGGTCATGAGCCTCTCCGTGACCGTCGTTCTGGTGGCCAACTCCGCAATCATCGCGGCCATGCGCAACATCATCCCCGAGCGGGTGCGCATGATCACCTACATGCTGATCGTCTCCACCCTTGTCATCACCGTGGACATGGCCCTGAAGATCAAGCTGCCCACCAT
>JABGQJ010000750.1 GCA_018648945.1 Victivallales bacterium | reverse complement strand
GAGGAAATCCTCCCGCTTGGGGAACAGGCCATAGGCCTTGCTCAAGTGTCCCTTGACGTTGGCGGGGCCGGAGTCGTTGAGGCCGGGGATGTGGCCGTTCGGCATCATGGCGTAGAGATGGTAATCGTAGGCGCGCTCCAGGCGGGTGAGGAAGTCATCGGGGATCTCATCGCGGAGGCCGACTGACTCGGCTCGTTCGAGCAGGTAGGTGAGATTGGCGATGACCCAGTTGCTGTAGCCGGCGGCCAGCTCCACCTCCATGCCATCGGGATAGACATCCTCGTCGAGCTGCCGGTTCAGCCGCTCGATGGCGATGCGCCGCCATTCCTTGGCCTTGCGGAACTCGGGGAAGAGCATGCCCACGGTGTAGACGCCCATGGACTCCTCGGTCAGCCAGTTGCCGCCGGTGGGATTCTTGACCAAGTGGTCGGCCTGGTCGGCGCAACTCTTGATCATGGTCAACACCACCTCGTCGGTGAAAGCAGGCGAACCCAGGCAGCGGTAGAGCGCGTCGGGCCAGATGGCTTCCATGCGGATGCCGGTGGTCAGGGTCTGCCACGTGCAGTTGGTCATGGCCGTGCGGTTGCCCGAGGACATGAGGGGCATGGGATTGCGCTTGACCCAGTCCAGCACATGCTCGGCAATGGCGGCGGCATAGCGGTCGTCGCCGCTCTGCCAGTAGGCACTGGAAAGGTCGCGGAAGTGGAAGTGCCGGTTAAGCGACTCGTTCCACAGATGGGTCCGGTTCACACCCTCGGTGGGGTTGGCGTGCCAGTCGATCTTGTCCTCGAAGGTGATCGGCCAATCGCGGTTGCTGAAGCGGAAGCTGAACTCCTTCTTGACCAGCTTCTCGGCCTTGGCGCTGGCCTTCGGAGCGTCGGAGTCGAGGATCAGCACCACCCGGGCACCGGTGGCTTCCTCGGCGTGCAGCCAAAACTCCAGTTGGTCGAAGTCGGTCCAGTCGTGGGGGATGTCCCAACAGGAGACGCTGCGATTGGCGGTCATGTTCGCCCAGCGCCCGGCGGTCGTGCCGGACTTGGCGACGTCGGTGGAGCGGGTCAGGCCCGAGAACGGCTGTTCCTCCTGCTCGAAATCACTGAGCAGGACCGTCTTCTTGGCACCGACTAGACGGACGTCGTCGAAATGCAGCACAGTCTTAGCGTCGGGGGTGAGACCCCAGCCGGAGGCATTGATGGCCATGTTCTTGATCCAATGCCAGCCGATGGGCTGTTTGCCCCGCCAACCCTTGCCTTCGACGAAGGAGCGGGTCGGGAAATCGCTCTTCTTGAAGGTGAACTTCCGCCAGCCCTGCCAATCCACGGTGATGAACTGGGAGTAGTAGTCCCAACTGTCCGGGGCCTTGTCGTCCTCGGGCTTGGGGACCTCGACACCGCGCATGGGATGCTTGCGCCAATCGATGCGCCAGGTGGGCGAGGTGCGGTTGCGGATGTGGTCGGCAAAGGCCTTCTTGGCGGCCGTCATATCGCCCTTGGCCACCGCTGTCTTGACCGTGGCCAGCGCTGGCAGGTCCAGATCGAGGGCCGCGAAGAACGCGGCATCGTCCAGGGCCGGGCCATAGTGATGTTCGTCACTCACCTTCCAGTCGGCCAGCATGATGACGCCCTCCGGATGGGGGGTGTTGCCCCAGCCCGAGGCGGTGAAGGCCGCGCTCTTGATGGTTTGCCAGCCGAGGGGACTGCGAGCTTTGCCCATCTCGCCCAGGGGAATGCGGAACGACCGCCAGCCTTCCCAGTCCTGCTTGAAGGGGAAGTCGTAGTAGTCGGAACCGTCGCTATCGGGGTTCTCCGAGTCCAGGATCAGCCGGAAGCCAGCGTCGGTCGCCTTGGCCGAATGCAGCCGGAAGGTGAGCATGCCCATCTTGCTCCAGTCGGCGGGCGGATCGAAGACCTGCCGCAGGTTCGGACTCTGGATATGGGTCCAGCGCACCGCCGTGCCGCCTCCCGGCAGGACCGTCAGTTCGCCGCCCAGCCAATTCCCCGCCCGCTTGGCTGCCTGGGACGCCACCTGGGACATGTCCAACTCATCGACCCGACAGGTGGTCACTGCCGAGCTGAAGGTATGCAGCCAGACTGCCGCCTGCACAACCCCCTCAGGGATCTCGTAGACAGCCATCGAGTCGATCCACTTCCCCATCTCCATCCTGGGGCGCGCCGCTTGCCGTTCGCGCGGTGCCACCAGCTCCTTGCCCTGCGCGTCCCACAGCTTGAGGTACACGCCGAGCCCCTGCCGGTCGCCCACCTCCAGGAACAGCTTCAGCCGCAGCACACAGAGCTTGTCCGCGCTCACCGCAAAGCGGCCGGAGGTGATGTCCGATCCCAGTTTCTTGGAGTCGTCCACGATCCGCACACATCGCTCGCCCTCGGCCGCCTGGCCCTGCACCAGTGTCGTCACCTGATCCCGGATCGTCCAGCCAACCGGCTTCCCATCCACCACTTCCTCGAACCCCTGATTCGTCAGGTCTCCCGCCCGAACCCAACCCACGACCATGATCAACATGAACAAGCGAACGAACCGCATAGCAGCATACTCCTGATGTAAACAGCGCAACCCTCAACCATCCCCCATATTCCCCGCTGGTCAAGCAAGAGCGGATCCACCACAGACCCACAGACTACTCTGCCACCTCGCCGAACTCGACCCCATCGAACCAGACGGTGCCCTTGGCCTTCTCGACGCGGAAGAAAAGCACGGCGCTGTAAGCGTCCTCGGGGGCGGTCAGCGTGATCTCGCGCTCCTGCCACTCGCCCTGGCCGGTGACATCCTCGCTGGGCACGCCCCAGGGCGGCTTGCCGGCGACCTGGGCCCAACGCCCGTTGTCGGTGAAGTAGGCAAAGGCGATGGCCGCCTTGCCTTGCGTGAGGTCGCTGCGGACCTGAGCCCGGAAGCAGTAGGTCTTGCCAGGGGTGACCGGGATCACATTCGGCCCGACGCCGCCCGCGCTGTAGTTGCTCCAATAGGACGTGTTCTCGTCGCTCAGGGCATCGAGCCTAAGGGCATAGGTATCGGTGCAACTGACCGTGTAGTCTTTGGCCATCGTTACCTTGCCCGCAGGCGTGGTCTGCACGAAGCCTTGGCAGACATCGAAGCCGGGATTGCGCAGGCCGACCTTCATGTTGAACTCGGTCGTCGTGGCCGCGGCCAGCGCGGGGAAGGCGACGGGCGTCACCGTGCACGTATAGTTCCCCGGCGCGACGAGTTTGCCGTCGCCATCCTTGCCGTCCCAGCTCACGGCCACTTCACGGCCCTTGCCGTCCACACTCCTGGCGAGGCGCCCATTGGCATCGGCAATCCGTACCTGCCAGGCCAACTCACCACGGAGCGTGGCGGTCACATCATAGGTATCCAGCACCCCATCCCCATTGGGGCTGAACGCAGGCACTCCCGTTGGCCGGTCGGCGAAGACCGCGACAGAGAAGGTGGTCGTCTTTGACCACTCACTGGCTTTGCCGGAAGGGACGTCAGTGCCCCGTACCCGCCAGGAATAGCGCTGCCCTGGCGCGAGATCCGGCGGCATCAGCGCCGTGCCCGGAACGGCCTCGAAGACAGTCGTCTGAGCCGCCGGGAACGCGGGCTGAACGCTCAGTTCCACTCTGAACATCTGGTCCCCCGGCTGACCCCCCCTGCCCTGCCACGCCAAGATGGGATCGAGGACCGCTGCTGTCGTGGTCGGCAACAGCACCTGCGGGGCCGCGACGATGGCCGGTGCCTGCGACCGAACATGGATCACCCGGACCTCCCGGGGGGGAATCGTGAGCTCGCTGGTCTGGGCCAGCGGTTCCTTGGTCTCCGCATTCAGACAGGCCATACCAT
>JABGQJ010000075.1 GCA_018648945.1 Victivallales bacterium | reverse complement strand
CACCGACGACGAATCCGCCCTGGTCCCCACCCGCAACCAGGCCTGGACGCGCATCCTGCCCATAGATTTCGACCGTTCGCCCCACAGCGATCTCGGTTATTCCGGCTGGGTGCAGTTTGACGACGACGAGATCTACATCGTCAACTACATTGTTGACGATGCTCCCAATGGCCAGATTCGCGGCTACAGCCTGACCATGGAAGACTTCCTGGTCGAGCCCAACTGACCGATCGGACCACCACTCCGAGGAGAATGCCTTGAGACCCCTATTCCTTGTCCCTGCCATCGCTTTGCTCGCCGCTGGCTGCGCCACCACTGTGCGACAGGCCCCAGTCCTTCTCCCCTGGCATGTCACAAGCGCCACCCACCGGCAAGTCGTCAGGGCGGGGTCAGACATCTCTCGCCAGGATGCCGTCGCGGCATTTGAGACCGAGGCCGCCGCAGGCACTCCTCTGCGGGTGGTTGACGTGACCGAGCCGAATGTGGCGCTCCCCATTCTGCGGGATGGACGGAAGATCGTGGTCCAACTGCCCGGCACATTGCAGGGATCCCGCCACGTGGCTGTCTACTGGTCGGACGAGGGGGAGATTGCCGCCAGCCCAGCCCTCGCGGCAAAGCCCATGGGCGGGGACGATTATGCCACCACCGTGCGCGGTGATGCCTGGGACTTCAACGAGGGCGACCAGGACGGGATCCGCTCCTGGGGCGACCGGCCCAATCACTACGGCAAGATCACGGTCAAGGACGGTTTGATGAACGTGCCGGTGACCGGGAAGGACCCCTACTGCATCTGGGGCATCATGTTCGGCGATCCCGGCGACCAGCCGCCCGGACATGCAGACAGCCCCTGCGAGAACATCGACTCCGGACACTACAAGCGGCTGCGCCTACGCCTCAAACAGAGCTGTGAAAGCGCCGATTGGTGCTTCTTCTTCACCGACGACAAGGGGCACTACCAATCCCACACGTTCGCAGTGACCGGCACGGGTTTCCAGACCCTCGCCTTCGACCTGCCGAGCATCTTCCCCCAGTTCTGGGATGGGCGTGTCATGCGCGCCTTCCGACTCGATACCACCGGCGACCGCCCCGGCACCACCGTGCAGATCGACTGGGTGCGGATCGAGCCGAACCCAGTCGAGAGCACAGTCGGGCCCGTGTTCACCCGCAACGCGGCGGTGTGGCGCACCGCGACCCGCGGCTATGGCCTGGTGAGGCCCGCATTTGGCGAGGCCGGGGGAACGGTTGGCCTGGAGGTCAACCGCGTCGTCGGCAAGCAGGCGGGGCTCCCTCCCCCTGCCCCCCCCTTCGTCGCAGAACTCCGGACGAAGGAGGGAGTGCTTGTCGCCCGTGCCGCTGACACGGCTGGCGGCCTGAAGAACAAGCCTGCAAACCTGGCCCCGGTGGCGGGCGAGAAGGCGCGCACGCTCCACTGGACGGTCGGCTTGCAGGATGACCTGGGACGGCCTTCGGCACCAATCAGAACAGGAACGGTCGCGATCCGTCCCGCCGCCCTGGATCACTATGTACTGAAGCCGGACCGGCGGTTCGTGCCGGTCGATGGCAGTCGCCGCGCGTCCATCCGCGTCTCCGGGGCCGACCGCTTCGGCAACGTCCTGGCCATGGGAGCCGTGGTGCCCAAGTTCACGATCTCCGGCGACGGCAAGGTCGCAGCGCGGACGTTCAAGGGCGTGTCCCACGAGCTTCTCGTCACCTGCTCACCACAGCCGCTAGCCACCCATACGGTCACCTTCACAGACGAGAATGGCATCACCGGGAGTTGCGACGTGCAGACCATCGGCTACCGCAAGGAGAAGATCGCGATCACCCCCACCGGCTACCTGACCATCGACGGCCAGCTCTTCATGCCTCTGGGTGGGTTCTACGCCAACTGGCCCTCGGGCCTCCCCCACCCGAACGGCAATCTCAGCCGCTCCGTCGATCTCTTCCCCTGCGGCCCCAAACCCTATCCCCACGGCTTCCCCTGGTCGGCGGAGGTGGAGCAGCAGGTCTGCACCTATCTTGACCTGTGTCAGGAGAATGGCGTCACCGCCCTGCGGCTCATGTTGCGCAACATGGACATCGTCGGGCGCGTCGATCCCGTTCAGCTCAAGGCCACGCTGCACCTCTTCGATCTCGGGCGGGCGCGGGGTATTCGTTTCAACGTGGCCCTGTTCGAGGACTACACCAAGCCGCCCTACGTCACCGCCGACATCATCGAGAAAATCTGCCTGCCCCACTATACTCCCGAGCAGCTCGCGGCCCTGCCGCCCCACCGGGCCCGGTTCCTGGTCAAGAAGTGGGTCGTAGGCTCCGCCGCCGCGCGCTACGCCGATCCCGACGCGATCCGTTGCCAGAAAGACTACCTCGACGAACTGATCCCCATCCTGGCCGGGCGCGAGGAAGTGTTCTGCTACGAGTTCGAGAACGAGATGGTCCGACCGCCCATGGCCTGGTGCCAGGAGATCGGCGACTACATCCGCGCCATCGACCCCCATACGCCCGTCCTCGGCAATCCCGGCCCCCACGCCTGGCCCGAGCCCTGGCGCTGGCGCGACTCAAAGGTGGATCTCTTCAGCTACCATCCCTACAACGATGGCCAAGAGACCGCAGACCATGGCGCGGTGGTTTTCGCGCGCAGCAAGTGGGCCGCCAGTGCAGGCATCCCCTTCTACACGGGGGAAGGCGGCATCAACCAAAGCCGTTGGCACCCAGGGATCAGAAAAGTGGCCAATGAGTTCTCCATGCGGGGCATCCGTGACCAGATCTGGCTCTCCGTCCTCTGCGGCGCCAACGGCGCGTTCCTGTGGACGGCAGACTGCGAGGCGGAGATGGCCGAGTTCGGCAAGGTGACGCCCGCGCTCAAGGCCGTCGGCATCGACCTGACGACGCTGCAGCGCCGCACGCCCCGCGTGGTCGTGACCATGCCAGACAGCAGCAACGCCAACAGCGCCGCCCACGAGCTTGCCTACCAGCTGCTGTCCCGTGGCATCGACTTCGATGTGCGCCCCGCAGAGGAAGCCGGATCCTACGCGATCCGCCTGGACGGGGCCGAGCCTGGCCTCCCGACCGACCTGCAGGCCGAGTTCTTCTCTCCCGGCAAAGGGTGGCAACTCACCTCCCTGGTGTCGAAGAAGGGCGATCAGGCTCTCGTCTACCTGCGCAACACCGCCGGCGGCATCCGGAACTACGGCAAAAAACGCGCCTGCTGGCTGCGGGCCCCGGAACCGGCCATCCCGGAGATCAACATCCTCGGTGGCAAGTGGCAACAGATCCGCGCATACGACCTCGACACGGGCCAAATCCTCCCTGTTCAGCGGAACGATTCGCGTTTGGTCTTGTCAGGAGCCACTTTCCATGACATTGTATTAGGGTTCGTCTGCCAAAAGGAGTTTTAATGAAACTTAAAGTCTGGGGAGCCCGGGGCTCAACTCCGGTATCAGGTACGGAGTACTTGATATATGGCGGCGACACGACGTGCCTGGAAGTCCGTAGCAAGGGCAACGAGGTGATCATCCTCGATGCCGGCACCGGTATCCGTGCTCTGGGAAAACTGCTGCTGGAAGAGGGGTATCGTGATTTCCACATGCTCCTCACCCATGCGCACTGGGACCATCAGCTGGGCTTTCCCTTCTTCAAGCCCCTCTACCGGCCGGATTGCACCATGGATATCCGTGGTTGCGTTTCCGCGCAGGAATCGGTGGAGTACCTGCTGAGCCAGGCGATGCGCGCGCCCTTCTTCCCCGTCCATCTGGAGGATGTGGGTGCAGCGTTGCACTTCGAGCATACCTGTCCCAACGAGTTCGAGATGTCCGGGCTCAATGTGAAGTGCTTCCCCATGTCCCACCCGAATGGCGGCTGCGGCTTCATGATGACCGAGGGTGACAAGCGGGCGGCCTTCTTCCCAGACAACGAGACGACCTTCGCCCACGATGGCGCCCCGAAGTACGAGGACTTTGTGGAGTTCATCCGTGGTGCCGACGTGCTGTTCCATGACGGCGAGTACCTGCCCGAGGAATACGCGGCGTTCTCGCGAGGGTGGGGACACAACACCTACGTGGACACGGTCAAGATGGCCGTCGAGGCCGATGTGAAGCGGCTGGTCCTGTGGCACCTCAACCAGGACCGGACCGATGACGGGCTGGATCAGGTGCAGGACAAAGCCCGGGCCCTCGCCGAAAGCCTCGGTTCCAACCTGCATTGCGATGTGGCCCGGACCGGCCTGACCATCGAGATCTAGCTCGGCTCAGGATACGACGTTCTGCGGAGCGCCCGCCACGAATGCCTGCACGTTCGCCACTGCCGTCCCCATCAGGCGGGCCCGCGCGTCTTGGGTGGCCCAGGCTAGATGGGGGGTCACGAAGCAGTTGCGGGCCGTAAGCAGCGGGTCGTCCGCGCTGGGTGGTTCCTGCACCATCACGTCCACCCCGGCCCCGGCGAGACGACCGCCATTCAGGGCATCCGCCAAGGCCTGGGGATCGACCACCGGGCCCCGGCTGGTGTTCACCAGGAAAGCCGTGGGTTTCATCATCGCCAGCCTCTCGGCGTCCACCATGCCCTCGGTTTCGGGGGTGAGGGGACAATGCAGGCTCAGCACATCCGCTTGGCGAAAGACGTCGACCAGCGGCAGGATCTCGACCCCCTCGCATTCGCGCGGCGTGCGCACGGCCGCCACCACCCGCATCCCGAAGGCCTGTCCCAGACGGGCCACGGCCCGCCCGATGCCGCCAAGGCCGACGATGCCCAGAGTCTTCCCCGCCAGTTCCACCAACGGCGTCTTCCAGTAGGCGAAGTCGGGGCTCCGCGTCCACTCCCCAGACCGCGCCGACTCGGTATGCAGTGCGACTTGGTGGGCGAATCCCAGGATGAAGGCGAAGACCGTCTGCGCGACCGAGGCCGTGCTGTAGGCAGGGACATTCGTGACCACGATACCGGCCTGCCGGGCGGCCGCCACATCCACCACGTTGTATCCCGTAGCCAGGACACCGACGTAGCGCAGGGACGGCAGGGCCTCGATCTCCGCCTGGCCCAGTAGAGTCTTGTTGGTCAGCACAATCTCCGCCCCGGTCGCGCGGGCCACGGTCAGGTGCGGGGGCGTCCGCTCATGCACGGTGAGCTCGCCCAGCGCCGCCAAGGGCTCCCAGCTCAGGTCGCCTGGGTTCATCGCGTATCCGTCAAGCACAACAATCTTCATCTGCCGGCTCCGTCTGGTGGTGCTGATTGGTTGCCCGCCAACATAGCCAGCGCCGCAGACCGCGCAACCAAGCCGGGAAATGGGCAACAAAGGTGCTACAGTCCGGCATGCACGACCGATGAAGGCCACCATCCCCCGCCGCATCAGGGCAGCCGACCACCACAGGCATTGGGGAGTATCGGATGAGTTCGTACCACACCGACCTACAGACCGTGCGCACCGGTTACGACCGCCAGACCTGCTGGGTGCAAACCCGGGCCGGGTTGCTTCCTCCCCATGGCGTGGTCATCACCACCCAGAAGCTGCGCTTGACCGGCAGCGATATCTTCTACGCCATCCATTCGCTCCACTCCGAGGACGGCGGCAAGACCTGGAACGAACCGGTCGAGCAACCCGCCTTTGCCCCGCGCCACCAAGACGACGGCTCCTATTTCTACGTTTCCGACTTCTGGCCCAAGTGGCACGCGGCCTCGGGCACCCTCCTCGGAACCGGGCACACGCCCCTGTACAAGGACGACGAACTGTTCGGTTCTGGCTACCCGCGACGTCCCTCCTATGCCACCTACGATGCCAAAAGCCACTGCTGGCATCCCTGGCGGGAGCTGGATGTGCCCGAGTGGTTCTACTCTTCCGGCGCGGGCTGTGCCCAACGGGTGGATCTGCCCAATGGCGATGTTCTGCTACCGCTGTACCGGCGGGGGCCAGAGAACGCGGATGATCCGTGGCACACCTGTGCGGGAGTCATCGTCGTCCGTTGCCGGTTCGATGGCGAAACCCTATCCTACGTTGAGCACGGCAACGAACTCAGCGTGGATGTCCCGCGCGGCCTCTGCGAGCCGTCCCTGGCACACTATGGCAACCGGTTCTTCCTCGCCCTCCGCAACGATGTGCGCGGCTACGTCACCGCCAGCGACGACGGGCTCCACTTCGATCCAATCCGCCCCTGGGCCTTCGACGATGGCGAGGAATTGGGCAACTACAACACCCAGCAGCACTGGCTCACATTCGACGATGCCCTGTGCCTGGTCTACACCCGCCGCGGCGCCGACAACGATCACGTCTTCCGCCACCGCGCCCCACTCTTCATGGCTGAGGTGGATCCGGAACGCCTCTGCGTCATCCGCAGTACCGAACGAGCTGTGGTACCCGAACGCGGCGCCCGGCTTGGCAACTTCGGCACCACGCAAGTCTCCGGCAGCGAAGGCTGGGTCGTGGTCAGCGAATGGATGCAGACCAATCCGCCCAAGCCCACGGATTGCACCGTCTGCGAGCGCTATGGCAGCGACAACGCGATCTTCGTCTCCCGCATCCGCCGGGATGCATAGAGACCAGGCAGAGCCCTATTCCCAGCCCAGCGCTTCGCCTGCGAGGGAGGCAGTGACGCTCCGGCGACGGAATGCCCAACACATGTACGAGATGGTGACGAAGTAGCTGGCCGGCACGCGGTTCAGGGCAGTGGCGAAGACCTCCAACAACGTGGTCCTTCCCCCGAAGCCCATGGGGCCAATGCCAAGGCTGTTGGCCTCTGCCAGAACCCGTTCCTCAAAGGCGGCCAACTTCGGGTCGGGGCTGCGTTCGCCAATGCGCCGCAGGAACTGCTCCTTGCTGGCCACGTAGCCGGTCGCCCGGTCGCCGCCAATGGCCACGCCCAGGATACCGGGCGAACACCCCTTTCCCTGGGCCCGGTGCACGGCATCCAGAACACAACGTCTCACCCCCGCCAGATCCCGCCCGGCCCCCAGTTCGTTGTCCGGCAGGGAATACTGAGTGCCCACGTTCTCCGACCCACCGCCCTTGAGCAGCAAGGTCACTCGCACCTGGTCCCCAGCGTGTTCGTGCCAGTGGATCACGGGGTGCCCCGGTCCCACATTGGCGGCAGCATTCTCGCCGGTGAGGCTGTCCACCGAGTTCCGCCGGAGCATGCCGGCGACGGTGGCCGGACCGATGGCAGCGTGGATCGCCTCGCGGAGGAGCGCAGGGCGCAAGGCGGACGGCGCCCAGACCTCGAAGACAAGAGTACCCGTGTCCTGGCAGAGCGGCAGACGCTTGGCTCGGGCAAGGGACGTGTTCTCCAGAATCGTCGCCAGCGCCTGCTGCGCGTTGGAGCCGGCTTCCTCGACCCGAACGGCAGCCTGGATGGCGGATGCGACATCGGGCGCAAGGTCGGTGGAGGCCTTGGCAATCAGCTCGTGAATCGTCTCGATCCAGGTCGTCATGGGAGGGCTGGGTTCCGGTTCTCGGGAGGCCCAGGCCACCGCCAGCTGGGGTTGGCCAGTCTCCGGGCTGGACTGAGTCCCTACCGTTGGGTGGTGGCCGACTCGGTGGAAGGAGTGACGACCGGCGGCTGGGTCACAAATGGCTGGGTACGTTCCAGCATGGCCATATTCCGCTCGCGAGCGGCCAGGAGCCTCGGGTCGAGCAGAGCCGCAAAATGTGTGGTCAGGTACTGCTCGATCGTGACTACGGTCGGGCCGTATCCGGAATGGTAGATGTAGTATTCAAGCGCATAGCCCACCTCGTTCGTGTCGGCATACCGCTCCTGGGGGTCGTTGGCCAGCATCTTCTCAAGGATCGCGCGGAGAGCCGAATCAAGATCCTTTGGCAAGGCGTCCCAGTTCAGCCGCCCGTCTTCGGCGAGGTGCAGCACATCCTCGCCGTCCTCATCGGCGAAGCGGCGGGCGGGGCGCAGGCTGAGAAGCTCGAAGAGAACGAGCCCCAAGGAATAGATGTCGGCCCGGAAGTCCACCGCTTCCTTGCGCGCCTGTTCGGGAGCCATGTAGTAGAGCTTCCCCATGAGGCCACGCTCCGGCATCACCGTACTTGCCGCCTTGGCGATCCCGAAGTCGCCCAACTTGGGCAGCCCCTCGGTAGTGATCAACACATTGTTCGGGCAGACATCCCGGTGCACGATGTTCAGGGGCTCGCCGTCCTCCGATGTCCGACTATGCGCGTAGGCCAGCGCGCGCGCAATCCGGCTGGTGATGAAGACCGCGAGCTTGGGGGGAAGAGGCTCTGGCATGAGGGCATGGGTACGGATGAAGTCGTGCAGCGAGATCCCGTTCACGTACTCCATGACAATGTGCCAGCCCTCGCTGGTCTGGCTCAGGTGGTAGATCTGGATGATGTTCTCGTGGACCAGATTGGCCACCAGCTTGGCCTCGTCGATGAACATGTCGATGAACCGCTTGTTGCCTGCCAGCCGAGGCAGCAAAGTTTTGATGGCCACACGCTTGGAGAAGCCATTGGCACCCAGCTGCATCGCTTCGAAGATGGTACCCATCCCGCCAGACGCAATCTCGCGCACGATCCGGTAGCGATACGTATCGTTCAGGGCAGTGAAAGGGAGCTTGGTCCGACCCATGGTGGTCCTCGTAGATGGCGATCACAGGCGGCAGTTCATGGTCCTCGCGGCCCCGAGTCAAACGGTGACCGCAACCCCCGCGAAGTTACCCCCGCAGGGGGGAAAAGCCAAGCCCCCGGCTGCCTTTTGCCCGCCGCCTCGTGCGCTTTATTCCCCGGCACCCCCGAGGTCAAGCACCGCCACGTCCTCTGCTGCAAGTTCACGCACGACGACCTTCCCGGCGCGTACCTCGCACACGTGGCCCAGCAGGTCTCTTGGCGGCTGCTTGCCAACCAACTGCACAGTCAACGGGATATCCCGCGTGTCCTTGCCGTCGTTGAACACGGTCAAGTACCGGTCGCCAAAGCGTTCCAGATAGACCCCCTCGGTCGATGTTGTCGCCCGGGTGATGGGCTGCCAGCCTGCCTCGGCGATGCGCGTGCAGACGGGGACATAGCGCTGGAAGAGATCACGGTCCCGGTTGTACAGCTTGGGCTGCTGGAAGTACTGGCCAGTGGCGGCATTGGCGCTGAAGAAGCCGGGGAACATGCCATAGGCCACGGCGCGCTTCATGTACTTCTCCACCAACTCGTGGCTGAAGTCCTCGAACTTGGTATTCATCAGGAAGCAGTACGGCTTCGGGCCGCATAGCGCCCGGCGGAAGAGGAGGGCTTCGCGCGACATGGGAGTCCACGTACCGTTACGGTTCCAGTTGGTCTCCGTGCCCATCACGTCCAGCAATGGAGCCAGCCACCAGAGCCCGGAAGGCGTGCTGTTGGCCATCATCAGTTTGCCCATGCCGTGGACGTCCCGCTCGATGCCGCGGATGTACTCGAAGGCAATGAGCCCCCGGAAGATGCCTGGCTTCAACCCATCCAGGGAAAAAGTCAACGGACGGTCCGCCGCCGCAAAGTGGTCTCGGCGGTGGTCTATCTGACCGGTAACGTAGCCTTCGCTGGAGTCGATGTACTCGCCGTCAAGATCGCCCTTGCGGTTGGGGCCGTACAGCTTCTGGCGCAGTTCGGTATTCCATTTCTGGCTGAAGTCGGTGACGTCGCCCTTGATACCGGGCATGGAGTTCATGCTCCACACCGCACCGCTGCACCAGGGGGCGTCGGTGATAAGGGCCATCATCTCGCCCTCTTCGTCGTGGTAACCGCTGGCCAACAGCGCCTGGGACTTGCGGTGGTAGTGGTGCTTGGGGTCCTGGGCTGCGGCCTCGGCGTAACTGCTGGCGTTGGCAAGGGTGCGTGGCATATCCTTGGGCATCCGCATCCACCAGGTCAGCGGCTCGGTGTAGCGGAAGGTGACGATGTCGTGGGCGTCATCCCACTCGGTCTCGTTATTGCCTTCCTTGAACTTGAAGCCGAAATCCTGCCAGCCTTTGACCTCGCTGATTTTCGCGAAGGGCATCCAAAGCCCCTGCTTCGGTGTCCGGGAGCGGAACGCCTCGGGGAAGAGCTTTGTGTAGGCGCTCATGGCGGCACGGAAGCCCCATTTGGGGGCAAAGGGAAAGCGGACGAAGCGCAAGGTGGCAGTGGGCTTCTCCTTGGTCAGTCCCACGTCGCAAGCCATGAAGAGCTCTCGTGCGTCATGATTGTAGACCACCCGTCCGAACGCGGGAAAGGCCGGGTCGAAGCCAAGGCCCACGCCTCGTTCGCCCGCAGCGACCGCGCCGAACGGGTACCGGGACAGCCGACCGTTCGTGCCGACGGCGAAGCGTACCGTCTCGGCATACTCCCGACCTGGCTCGGCTGGCTCCCGATGGAGGGGATCGCCCAACCACGCCGCAGCCCCGACAGGCGTGGCCACTCGGTAGTAGACCACCACCGCCCGGTCCCGGCCACTGGTATCCGTCACCGTCAGATCCACGAACTCCGCACCGTCCTTGGTCGTCGTCTGGAGCATGGTCTTGAGCCCCAGCCCCGCTGCACCTTCGGCATCCACAAAGTCGGAGCCAACCGCCACGTCGCGGACCATCAGGCCAGGCTTGGTCTTGGCGGCGGGGAGCACGGGGACGCCATCGTAGGTACCGCCACCCTCGGGCACGGTCAACTCCTTCAGTTCCGGGTCGCGAAACCAGGCCGAGCCGCCATGTCGCCGCAGCAGCAAGTAGAAACTCACGTGCTTGATCGGCTTGTCGGGGAAGAAGAAGACGCGGCGCTTCTCCCAGTCGTGGGTGCCGGTGTTGAACGAACTGATCTGCCCCCACTGCGGGGTGCCATCGGTGTACAGGATGTCGAGGTAGAGCGAGTAGTCGACGTTCTTGCCGCCGGTCACGCCCTCGGCTCGACTCCAAGCGGTCGCGACGATCGGCTGCGGTCGCGTCTGGTTTAGTGTCACACCCTGGCCGGCACCGCGCTGCACCTTGGTATCGGCACCGTTGCGACAGACGAAAAGAGCGCCCTCCCGCTCGAATCCCTGCTCCCAGGCCTTCCAAGCATCCTCTTTCAGTAGGTTCTCCCGCGCCGCATCCGCCCGCAGAACCTGCCGCACGATCCCCGCGTTCGCCACCGAAACCGACAGGACCAGAGCCATCGCCGTGCCTGAAACCATCCGTGCCTTCATCGCCATGCTCCGCGCTGAACTGAGGTGGTGGATACCCGTTCCTATGTGGCACCTAGTCTACCCCCGATCTACCCGCCTTGCGCTCTCGTCCTCATGACAAACCGAAGGGAAAGCCACGAGCATCTGACGTTTTTGTAGCCGGAGAGCCCCCGCCTTCGCGCCTCGTGACCATGCCCCCTCTCTTCCGTTTTCTGCCCATTTCCATACTCAAAACAGAGGAAGCTGCACTTCTCCCAGCGAGATCCCGAGAAGTTGGCACGCATCGCGCTAGGGTCGGCTCCGTTGTCCGGCCGACGGCTGACGGACGCAGCGATACCAGGCAAGACCCAAGCAGACGCAGCAGGAGACACGAACAATGATGACCCAGATCCTCAAGAAGGCCCTCGTCGGCAGCGATGTCAAGGATGCCGTGGAAGACGGTGGCGGCGACACCAGCCAGTTCTTCATGGGCCTGAGCGCCGCCCTCGCGTTCTAGAAGGTCACTCCCTGGGCTAGCGGTAGCGGCAGGGCAAGGCCACTACCGTCCTCAAAGCCCCCAGAAAAAGAAGAGGCGTTCGCCAAACGGGCAAGCATGGCGAACACCCCCAGGGAGGTCGGGGACGGGGAGGTCGGGGACGGGCTTTTTCGGGCACGGCACCGACAGCAGTCCTCTGGGCAAGCCAAGCTGGGGCCGGTTCGCCTCCCGCCCCTTGCCGGAGAACCACACGCGCCTCTACCTGCACCTCTGGGAGATCACTCCGGGCACGGCATTGCTCCTGGGAGATCTGCAGAAGCGCCGCTGACCGCCAAGGTACTCGAAACCGGGCAACCCGTCCGCATCGACGCCACCGACGCCTGCCTCTATGTGCAACTCCCCCGCGAACTCCGCGGCCTGGAACTGCCCGTCATCGCCCTCGACGTAGAGGGCACCCTCACCACGTAGGCAGCTTCGTGAGGCCGACGTGCCGCCAATGCCATGGCCGGGATGGCCCGGGAAGCGGCACCCCCCCCGGAGGATATCGAGATGCCCTGTAACCACTTGCTGGGTGCTGAAAGCAGAGAATAGAGCATGAGACTTTCGAGATCGCTGTGTCTAGTCGTCGGCCAAGTGCTCAGCACCACCGGCTCTCACGCTGCCCTTGATGCGCTGTTCGAAAGCGCCGGGGCACCCGGCTTCCCGCCTGAACTATCACACGGCTCCAAGTGGAAGGAGTGGTTGTTCCGGGCAGGAGCTGATCCCGACACCGATGGCCTGGCAGTCCTTGGCAACGTCCTTGAGGAATTCATGGATGCTCCTCCTGGTCCCGCTACACCAGAATTCGCGGAGTGGAAACAACAACGCGACCGAATCGAGCGCACACTTGAGGACAACGCTCTTCGGTACTTCCGTTTTGGGCGAGTTCTCCCACAGGGCCAGGTTCCGGCTGTCCCGGGACCGCAGCTCGTACAGAGCACCCCTGCCGGACCTGCCAAACCCAGCGACGTAGAGGAGCTTCTCATGGTCCTCTTGCACGGTCTGAGGCGCGCCATGCAGCCGCTGGCCCACCGCCGGAAGGGGGCGCAACAACTCACCTTCTCGAGCGAATACGATGTTCAGGACCTACTCCATGCACTGCTCCGGCCGTGGGTCAGCGACATACGACCAGAGGAGTTCACCCCAAGCTATGCAGGATCAAGCACGCGAATGGACTTCCTTCTTCCAGTGTATGCCTTGGTCATCGAGTTGAAATTCGTGCGGGATCGCTCCCACGCAAAGCGCGTTGGCGACGAACTCATCATTGATATTGATCATTACCGAGCACATCCGACATGCAAGACCATTTGGTGCGCGATATACGACCCAGATCACTTCTTGACGAATGCTGAGGGATTGCGGACGGACCTGGAAGGAACCAGATCAAGTGAGGATGAGGAAGTGGTGGTGAAGGTGACGGTGATGTGAGCGTGGCGGCCAGAAAGCACCCAACCGGAGCTTGTACCATCGCGTTGAGAACCGCGCTTGGGGCAGTCTGAGACGAGGATCAAGCTGATAGTTAGGGCAGGAAATGGAGAGACCATGGGACGGCAGGACCCAGTCAGAGACAGGGTCGTTCGCCCCGTCCCCTTTCCTGGGGGGATGGGACTTCTGTGGGGAGGGGAATCGGGCGGATCAGTCGGATCGGACGAATCGGGCAAGGCGTTTCTGTAGCCAATCCACAGCATCGCCATCTTGCGACGGGTTCAGTGGACGCGGACACCAGGTAGGCGCGCCGGGCCCCGGTGCGCGGGAAGTCCCAGCCGTGGCAGCAGAGGGGTGCCCCAGGCCGCGCCACATCGCCCGAAGACCCGTTCACCGGGGCCGGGCGAACCTACCCATCTGGCATACGCGGCCACCAGGCGGGTCCGCCACGATAGGCCGTTCCCGTTGCTCCGTCTTCGTGCCCGCCAAATCCGTACTTTCCCCGTTTCGCCTTCCTCTTCCCAGTCACCGCCTCGACGCGCCAGCGGCGGCAGTCGCCTTGCGGAACGAGTCGACGGAGCCGGCCGTACCGCAAGGCCTTCACGAGGGGTTCGGGGAGATAAGTCTCCCCGGCGGGGTTCCGGGGCTGGCCCCATTTCCTGCCCAACCCGCGCGAGCGGCGGCAATCGCCTTGCGGAACGAGTCGGCGCAGCCGACCGTACCGCAAGGCCTTCACGAGGGGTTTGGGGAGACAAGTCTCCCCGGCGGGGTTCCGGGGCGGGCCCCGTCTTCTCTTCCTTCCCGTTCGGGACAGAATGGGGAAGTTGCGCTACCGTATGGGTGGCACAACAGCAATGGAGCCAAGCCCATGACCCGACGCGACTTCCTCATCCAAGGCAGCACTGCTGCTGCCCTCGCCGCCGCCTTGCCTGTGGGTGCTGCGGAGGCGAAGCCCCCCAATCTTCTGCTGATCCACACCGACCAGCAATCACTCTGGACCCTGAGCTGCTATGCCAAGGAGCTTACCGACGAGCCCAACTACGGCGAAGTCCTGGTCGAGACCCCGCACGCAGACCGTCTGGGCAAGGAAGGCGCACGGCTCACCAACTTCTTCACCAACAGCGCCGTCTGCACGCCGTCCCGAGGCTGTCTCCTCACTGGCCGCTACCCGCACTCTCACGGGGCCTACACCAACAACCTCCCCTTGAACCGGGACGAGCAGACCATCGCCCTCCTCCTGCAAGGCCACGGCTACGACACCGGCTATGCGGGCAAATGGCATCTCGACGGCCCCCCCAAGCCCGGCTTCATGACCCCCGAGCGCTCCATGGGCTTCCAGGATTGCGCCTTCATGTTCAATCGGGGACACTGGAAGAAGATGGAGGACACCCCGGACGGCCCCAAGGCCCACCCCTACAGAGTCATGGGCGAAGGGGACAACTACACCACCGACTGGCTCGCCAACA
Organism: Victivallales bacterium; assembly: GCA_018648945.1. The sequence continues at coordinate 3,380 of JABGQJ010000075.1, read as the reverse complement.
AGACCATCGACTTCATCCGCAAGCCCCGCCAGAAGCCCTTCTTCTACACCGTCAGCATCCCCGATCCCCATGGCCCGATCACCGTCCGCCCCCCCTACATGACCATGTACAAGCCCGAGGACATGGTCATCCCCAAGACCTTCCCCGGCCAGATCAAGGGGAAGCCCAGGCAGAACGAAGCCTGGCTCCGCATGCAGAAGGCCCGGTACTGCGGCCTCGTGAAGTGCATCGACGACAACGTCGGGCGCATCATCGCCGCGCTCAAGGAGCGCAAGATTCTCGACGACACCGTCATCGTCTTCACCGCCGACCATGGCGAGTACATGGGCGAACACGGCTTGATGAACAAGAACCAGTACTACCGTGGCGCCTACCGTCTGCCCTTCCTGATCCGCTGGCCCAACCACATCCCCGCCGGGCTGGTCCTCCCCCAGTTCACTAGCAACGTGGACATACAGTCAACCCTCCTTGAACTCCTCGGCTTCACGCCGTGTGGTCGCGAGCAGGGGAAGTCGTTCCTGCCCCTGCTCCAGGGCAAGGAGATGGCGTGGACCAACGAAGTCCAGATCCACCACAGTTCCCGCAATGGCGCGGCCATCTCGACGCCGGAATACGAACTGATCCTGCGCCGCGACACCGAGGACATGCTCTTTGATCGCCAACGCGATCCCGAGCAGACCAAGAACCTGGCCGAGGACCCCGAACACGATGCCATCCGCAAGGCACTCACCGCCAAGATCATCGCCCACCATCGCGAAACCGAGTCGCCAGCGCTGGCATGGCTCACCGGCGAGGACAAGAGACCCCAGGAAGTCGGCATCGTCTTCCAGAAGGAACTCCTCGACCTCGACACCCTCGACAAACCCAAGGCCTCCTTCACGCGCCTTCTCACCACTCCTCGCGGCACGTTCCGGGCTGGCAACAAGTACCGGCTCACCTTCGACTTCGAGAGCCATGGTCTCAAGGGCGACGAAGCCAACTTCTACTTCACCCTCCGCCCGGGCAACGACCGCAGCAAACAGACCGGTCCCCTCAAATGGACTGCCACCAAGGGCGAGAAGGGGCCGAAGGAGCATGTCTTGGACACAGGCAAGTTCAACAACTACGTCCTCATCCTCGGCATCTACCGCCAAGGGCATCTAACGGTCCGCAATCTCAAGATCGAGCGTCTGCCGTGATTCGCCTACTGCTCCTCACCAGCTGGGTCGCACTCATGGGATTTGCCCAGGAAGCATTGCCACTGAAAGTCACCGTGGAGGTGGACGAGGAGGTCTACGCCTACGTGCCTCCTTTCAATGGGGCCGACCCCTTCTGGTGTCGGGGTTCCACCACCCTCGTGCAAGCCGGCGATGCGGTCTTCGCCAGCGGCCTGGAGACCATTCCGGATGCCAAACCCCTGCACAATGTCCGCCCCATCCTCTTCCGGCGGGACACAACCGGTTGGAAGCAGATCTGGCGCGACGAGCAATACCGCACCCGCGAGCCTTGTCCCATGGGCGTGTTCAGCGACAACACCGTGCTGCTCTCGGCCAACCCCTCCCTCGTCCCCGATCAGCGCTCCGGTCCCGCTCGGCCCGAAGTCTACGCCTTCGCCGCCGCCCAGCCCAACCGTCCGCCACAGGTTCTCCTTCCCCAATGGGACGGCAAACCGGAGTTCCGCGAGCACACCTACCGCACCTTCTCCGTGGATCGTGCGCGGAACGAGTTCATCCTCTTCTGCAACGTGGGGACCAACCACTCCGAATGGGCCTTCCGCGCCCAGAACGAGACCTGGCATGGTGGCCAACTCGCCTGGATGCCCCGGAAGGACCCCGACTTCGCTCCCTACAAGTCGAAGTTCGCCCGCGCCAACTACCCGAACGTCATCCTGGCCAACAAAGCGGTCCACTTCTGCGGGGCCTCCGCCCACAACCAATGGGATCGGGTCGGCCCCGACCGCAACCCCGAACTCAGCGGGCGCAAGAGCTGGGGCAATCGCTGGCGGCGCCTCATCTACACCACCACGCCTGACATCACCACCAAACCATTCGCCCCCTGGCTGGAGATCGACAATACCTTTGCCACGGGCGGCTGGCTCTTCCCCGGCGACATGTGGCTGGCCCCCGATGGTGCGGTTCATATCGTCTGGCACCGTGGCCCCATCCACTGGAAGCTCGGGCACGACCATTTCCCCGACATCAAACGCATCACCAGCCTTGAGTATGCGGTGCTCCGCGACGGCAAGATCTCCAACCGCAAAACGCTTGTCGCCAGCGACGACCGCAATGGCCCCGTGCGGGCTGGCATGACCGTTCGCTTCCATCCCGCCCCCGACGGGCAACTCTTCATCGTCTACCGTATGTGGGGCAAGGAAGAAGGACAGGACATCAACCGGCAGCAACTCATGCAGATCCTGCCAGCCAAGACGTTCGGCCGCTCCGCTCCAATCCCCCTCAAACACCCCCTCATCAACGTCTTCACTACCACGCCACGCGCGGGATCCGCACCCTCCCCGATCCTCCACCTGTTCGGACACCACCGGGACGGCAAGCGCCACACCGCCCGTTACGCCCGGGTACGAATCAGCGACTGATACAGGAAAATCGACCCCATGCGCTACGCGATCGCCTTGCTGCTCCCCTGCCTTCTCCTGCCCGCCGCCGAGGTGCGGTTGGCCGACGATTTCTCCGGCTACGCAGAAGGTTCCGTGGCTCGGAAAGGGTGGGAAACCGACGTCGTGTCCTGGCAGGTACGGAGCGGCCAGCTCCGCAGCAACTGGCCGGGGCAGGCCGAGGCATTCCACCGCGATCCACGGGTGTTTCGCACCGCCACCGTGGAAGTGACCCTCACGCCGCGCCAGTCGATGGGCAAGGAGTGGAAAGTGGCAGGGGTGGGCCTGAAGGTGGATGCCCGCAATTACTGGCATCTGGCGTTGGTCGAGGCCCCCATCACCGACGACGACAAGCACTTCGTGGAGCTATCCGAAATGCGCGATGGCAAGTGGCTGTCCCAAGGCAACCTGAAAGGCACAGCGAACGAGGGTGGCGAGCTCCCCTGGCAGTATGGCACGCCCTACCGACTGCGCCTCACGATCAACCCCCAGGGAATCGATGGGAAGGTGCTGGACATGGCGGGCAAGACACTGGCCCATCTCGGCTATGCTTTCACAGCGCCAGCCGTCACCGAGGGCCGCGTCTGCTTGAGAACCTCGTGGTTCGCCGCCGATTTCGACGACTTCGCCGTGGTCGCGGACGGGGATACCGCCCGCACTCCCCCACCGCCAAAGGAGAAGGTCTTCCCGTCATACGCGGTCAAAGGCAGTGGTCGGAAAGCCCCCATCCAGGGCAACGGCTTCTTCCAGGTGGTGCAGGAAGGCGAGCGCTGGTGGCTGGTCGATCCAC
>JABGQJ010000749.1 GCA_018648945.1 Victivallales bacterium | reverse complement strand
CGCAGGGGGGCAACTACTACCTGCTCTTCAACTACCTGAACAACTACGTATTCTACAAGACCGCCTGGAACACGCAGACCGATGTCGAGGCGCTCATGCGAGACCACAACGAGAAGCTCTTCGGTCCCGCCGCCGGGAAGATGGGAATCTTCTTTGACCGGATCGAGGGCATCTGGACCAAGCAGGCGCTTGGCGAGGTGCGCGAGACCGCGCTTGTCCCGTCGCCGGTGGCGAAAACCGACGAGGAGGTCTGGACCAAGATCTACACCGAGGAGGTCATGGCCGAGCTCTCCGCCCTCGTCGGGGAAGCCCATCAACTCGCCGAAGCCGACCAACCGGCACAGGAGCGCGTGGCGTTCTTCCAGGAGAAGTTCCTGGGCGAGATCGGGCGTCAGCGCGCGGTCTACTTCGACCGAGTCGGGACCGTTCGCGATCTAGTGCACGAGGTGGCCTTACGGCCCGCCGCGCAGCCGATCATCGTGGATGGCAACTTGGACGAGCCGGTATGGACTGCCGCCAAGCCGGTCTACCTGGTCCCTACCGATGGCGGCGATCCGCGCGTACGAACCGCCGTTCGTGCGGTGTGGGATGCCGACATGCTCTACCTGAGCTACGAGTGCGAGGAGCCACGCCCCCAGGACCTCATCATCAACACCAAGACCAACGACGATCTGGCCATGTGGCGAGACGCGGCAGTCGAGTTCTTCCTGAACCCCGCCAACGACCGCACGAACTACTACCACCTGATCGTCAACGCCGGCGGCTACGTCTCAGACTCCAAGGTCAGCCGCCGGGGAGCCAAGCTCGCGAAGGAGGACATCGACCGCGCCTGGCAGAGCGACGCCATCGTGAAGACCCGGGTGCTCAAGGACAGATGGGTGGCCGAGATTGCCCTGCCAGTGAAGTCCCTCGGCGCTGTATCCCTGAGCTCGGGGGCGACCTGGGTGGCCAACATGAATCGCAGTCGGAACGTCGCGACCGAAGACAAGGCAGACATTCAGTTCATGAGCTGGAGTCCATTCCTGCGGAAGAGCTTCCATGACCTCGGTCGGTTTGGCAGCCTGCGCTTCGTGACTGCACCGACCGACCCGACCAAGGCCATCATGCGCAACGGCAGCTTCGAGACGGCCAAGGCGAACGGCCAACCAGAGCACTGGTACTTCCCCGGAGACCTGCCCCCCGAAGGCAAGGCCGGGGCCTTCCTCGATACGACCACCTACCGTGAGGGCAAACACAGCGTCCGCATTGTGAACGATACGCAACGGCGTGTGATCGTCGCCCAGGTCGGGTTGCCGGGCAAGGAGGGACAGCTCGAAACCGGGAAGAAGTATCGACTCAGCTTCTTCATCAAGGGGGAGAATATCGTGCTCCTGGACGGCGGCAACCCCAAGTTCCATGGTGCCTATGCCAATGTCTTCTCCCACCGCAATATCTTCTTCCCGCCGACCAAGAAGTACACGGGGACGTTCGGCTGGAAGAAGGTAGCCTTCGAGTTCACTTCGATGCCGCCGCTCAAGGGCGCGACCAAGATCCCCCCGGACTACCTCCGGCTCGGGCTACAGGATGCGAGTGGCACGGTGTGGTTCGACGACGTCCGCATCGAAGAGGTCGAATGACGGCCTGCATGTCTCTCGGCTTTACGCGTCCCCGAAGACACGTTGGGCTTGGGCAGCGAAGCGTCTCACGATGTCGTCGATGGCGAACTCCGGTCGGTCGTTCATGTAGGTGAGGACCTTGTTGTTGAACGGTGCCGTCCAGTGTGGCGGGATCCCAGCAGCGCCCACGATGGTGCCGCAGAGGCTCCCGGCGGTGGCGGCGGTGCAGTCGTTGTCGAGCCCCATGGCCACGGTCTCGGAGATGACCTTTGTGAAGTCGCGCCGCCCGATGGTCAGGCCCCAGATCGTCAGGCATGCATTGTTGATGGTGTGCACGGGGTGCATGCCGACGAAGTGCTCGTTGACGGTTTCGCGGGCGACTTTGTAGTCGGTGATGTCGGACGCGGTGTCCAGTGCCCAACGCACGGCCTTGGCCATCGCGCACTCAGCCGGGATCTCGGTTAGGCCGATCTCCATGGCCTCGATGGGATCATCGACGGCAAAAGCGGCGCTGATGGCAGCCGCAAAGAACATCTCGCCGTAGATCCCGTTGCGGCGGTGGCTGATGTAGGCGTCACGCCAGGCGAGCTCGGCCGCCTTTTCCGGCCAACCGGGGGCCAAATAGCCCCACGGATCGGCGCGGATATCGGCACCGATCCACTCGCAGTAGGGGTTCCCAACTGCGCCGACCTCTTCTGCCGGGAGGCCCTTCCGCAGGTTGCCCAGAGCTACTGCTTCCGCCGTGCAGGCCATGGGTAGGTACTTGAGCCAGGCGGCCCCCACGTCCGCGACGGTGAAGTCGGGTCCATGGTCCTCCAGGATCAGGAGCCCAAGCAGCGTGTAGGTCACGTCGTCATCGACCGGAACACCGTCCATGAGGTCGCGGGTGTAGGCATCCCGACGGCTCCTGTTGTAGCGGAGTTGGTGCCGGTCGGTGATCTCGGACCAGTAGTCGGTGGGAGGGAAGGGCCCGTCGATTTCCTCGGCCCAAGCGGCCATTTTGTCGACCGGCCAGAACTCCACCGGAGCGCCCAGTGTGCAGCCTGCGAACCGGCCGAGCAGGGCGCCTTCGACCCGTTCGGCGTAGGTCGCTGGGTCAAGGGTATCCCAGAGTCGGCGCGGGCCGTCCGGGCGCAGGGCCTGGATCTCGGCAAGGGCGGAGGGCTCTTGGCGAGCCAACGCCTCATCGACGGGCAGGCCCTCAAGCTCACTCAGCGCGGTCTGCAACGCGTTCCCGGCCTTGGCAAGGACTGCGTCAATGCCCGTGGAGCCATACTCGTGCTTGAGTTGGCTCTGGAGATGAAGCTGCTTGCTCAGGTGGTTCAGGTTTGGGAGGGATGGGTAGTTCATCGTTGCCCTTTCGGTGGGGGACCGGGTTGGCTACATGCGTAGGTATGGGTTGCTGATTACCACCCTATACGGTACTGCTGATCGGGTGCTCTCCAACTGCACCGCTGCTCGATTCCCTGGCCTGGGATTGTCCTGTCCCGATCCTGACTGGGGCGCTGCTCGAGCGCATCGGTGTTGCCCACGGCGCTGACGAGGGTAGAAGCGGCGTCCTCGCCGCTTTCGTCAACTCGCCTCTGCGGCACCCCGCGTCCCCGAGTTGCCGCACCCCGCCGCATCGGGTCCCCTGCCGTCGCACGGTTGTTTCCTGCGCATGCGCCGCCCCCAAAGCGGCGGGGCCGCCGCTTCTACCCTGGCCCGCCTCTATCCGGCACACTCGACCAGGCCACGGCTTGGGCACAGGCCAAGTGATCGATCCCAGATCAGCCCTCGCTTCCGAACTGTGAGACCCAATTGGCACAATGCGGTCTGGTGCCGCATATTCGGCAGTCGAGTCTGGAGGACGTCGGCTCTGGTGTGGGCATCAGAGCCCGGCGGGCTCCTAGGCGAAAACAAGGCTTGGAGGCATTGCCTGTGTTGCAGCAGAAGACATCGTGTGACCGTCCATCTCCCCGTCAGCGGGTGCTTGTCCTGTTCGCGGCGTGTCTGTTGTTCGCCGCCATGGCTTCTGCGGCACCTTCGGTATCAGCAGTCGCCCCGCTTCTCTCCCGGCAGCAGGGGCTGGTGGTTTCGGTCGGTGTTTCCGACACGGCGTTGCTTGCCGGCCTGCATCGGGAGCATGGGTTCCTGGTCCATGGGATGGTGATGGAGGAAACGCACCTGGGCAGGATGCGGCAGGAGTTGCACGCTCAGCACCTCTACGGACCCGTCTCGCTCAGAAAGCTGGCAGGACC
>JABGQJ010000748.1 GCA_018648945.1 Victivallales bacterium | reverse complement strand
CTCGATCCACTGCGAGTTCAAGGTTCCCGAGGAGGAATTCCTCGGTGCGGTCGAGCGCGAGATCGGCTTCTTCAATCGCTTTATTGGGTAGCGGCGGCAATCAAGCCACCCCAAACCCAAGCTGCTTCCGGAGTCTCCATGAACCGTTCTCTCGTCTCCCTGTTGCTGCTTGGGTGGGCTCTTGCCGTCGCTGGACCGCCACGGGATATCCCCGTGGCCTACGATGTGGATCTGGTCGTGGCCGGCGGCGGCTGTGGTGCCGTGGCCACCGCCGAAACGGCGGCGCGCTCGGGTGCCAGGGTCCTCTTGATCACCTCTCGCAACTATCTCGGCGAGGATATGGCCGGGACCATGCAGCTCTGGCTTGAACCTGGCGAGGAACCGGAGGGGGAGATGGCGAAGAAGCTCTACGAGGACCCCTTCCTTGAGGAGGGCCCTGGGCTTCCCTACACCTATGTTGCCGACCAGGTGTCGGACAAGCGCCATCCCGACACCAAGGTGCCCTCGCGACTGCGCCGGGCCCGCAAGGCCACCGACGCACAACACGAGAGCGTGCAATACCCGAACGACGTCACGATCACCGCCGATCTCGGTATGCCTACCCAGGTCCGGGAGATTACCGCTACGGCCTTCCTGCGGTCGCGCGATTTTGCGGTCCGGGACGCCTTGGTCCAGGTGAGCAGAGATGGCAAAGCCTGGGAGGACTTCGGGCGGTCCCGGTCTCACACGGTCGGGGACCGGCAGGAGTTCGTCATTCCCGTGGCCCGCTCGATCCGGCACGCGAGACTCTGTTTCCGCCGCGCCAAGAGCGCCAAACGGATTCTGCTGGGCAGCATCAAGTTCATCGGCGAAACGGACGATTTGCGGTCGAGGGCAGTCCGGGCATCCCGCCCCCTTCATGCCAAGAAGACCTTGGAGAACGCATTGCGGGATGCCGGCGCGAGCTTCCTGTTCGGGTGCTATGCGACGACATTGCTCGTGGATGCGGACGGCCGCGCCAGTGGACTGGTGATGAGCAACCGGATGGGGGTCCAGGCGATCCGGGCCAAGGCGGTCGTGGACGCCACGGAGCATGCGGTCCTGGCCCGGGCCGGGAACCTGTCGTTCCGGGAGGCAGACGAACGCCCCAGAACCGCGCGTTGGGTGGTGATTGCCGAGAAACCCACCGCCCGGAAGGGGTTGACCGCACGCAAGCTGCCAATTCCAGTCACGGTATATGACCTGAAAGGACGCGCCGCCACGCCGGGCGCCGCCGCGTGGTACGAGTACACCTTCGAAACCAAGGTGGCGGACGAACCGGCGGCCAGGATGGCCTTTGAGGCGGAGTGCCGAGGCTGGCTCTACAATGACACGCAACTCTTCACGGCCGATCGTCCCGTGCTCGTCCCCCAACGCCCCATTGTCTCTCGGTTCGAAGAAACGGTCACGTGGGGAGGGGCGAACTCACTGCCGCTGGATGTATGCAGACCCGCCGCCATGGCTGGTCTCTGGGTCCTCGGCGGCTGCAGCGATGTGCCGAGGGATGTGGCGGAGAAGCTCCTGCGACCGATGTCTCTGCTGGCCCTGGGGTCTCGCCTCGGGGAACGGATCACGAAGGAGATCGCCAGTCAGGACGTCCCTACGCAGGTTTCCATGGTGCCGCCAACCGCCGACGGGAACGTGTCCGGGGATGTACGGGAAGCACTTCTCGGCCTGCGCCCAACTGAGGATCAGGCCACCGTTCGTGACGCTGGTGCCTCGCTGCCCATACTCGGTCGCTACGATGTCGTAGTGGTAGGCGGCGGTACCTCCGGCGCGCCCGCGGGAATCGCTGCCGCCCGCCAGGGGGCCAAGACGCTGGTGCTTGAGTACCTCCATGGCTTGGGGGGAGTCGGCACGCTGGGGATGATCGGCAAATACTGGTATGGCAACCGGGTCGGCTTTGCGGCGGAATCCCCCGAGAACCCCATCGAGGTCCGCATGCAGTTCTATCTGTCGGAACTGCGGAAGGCTGGCGGCGAGGTCTGGTTCGGCACGCTGGGCTGCGGCGCGGTGACCGACGGGAACCGAGTCACCGGCGTGGTGGTGGCCACCCCCTTTGGTCGGGGAGTGGTGCTCGCCAAGGTCGTCATCGATGGCACTGGCAATGCCGATATTGCCGCCGTGGCCGGGGCCGAGACACGGTTCGTCGATCCCTTCTTCGCTCTCCAGAACTCGCACATTCCCCCGCGAGAGATCGGAGCCAGCTACATCAACGGCAATCGCGCTCCGATCGACGCGGCCGATCCCGTCGATGTCACGAGCGCCATGGCCAAGTTCCCTGCACGTTCCTTCGACCGAGGGCAGATCATTTCATCACGGGAACGGCAGCGGATCGTCGGGGACTACGAACTCGACTGGCTGGACCAGCTCAACCGACGGACATTTTCAGACAGCATCACTTTGGGGCAGAGCGACTACGACAGCCATGGCTACCAGGTGCATCCCTACTTCATGCTGAAGCCGGCTCGTCCTCCGGGCGATCACAAGCGGCAGTTCTACAGCTTCGTTCCCTACCGTTGCCTGCTGCCCAAGGGACTGAACGGCATTCTCGTTGTCGGTCTGGGGATCAGCGTCCATCGTGACGCCCTCCCCATCGTTCGCATGCAACCGGATCTGATGAACATCGGCTATGCTGCTGGACTCGCCGCCGCCCGGTCCGCGAAGGCCGGCACGTCGCTGCGCGACCTCGATGTGGATCGCTTGCAGGCGGAGCTGGTCGCGGTCGGCATCCTTGCCAGGGATGTGCCCAGCCAGAGGGATTCCTACCCGCTGTCCGCGACCGCTCTGGCGGCAGCCGTTGCGGGGCTGCCAACCGGCTACGAGGGTCTGGCCCTTGTATTGGCGGATCCCGAGCAGTCGAAGCCCCTGCTGCGCGCTGCCTACGACCAGTCTGCGGCCGAGGAACGTCTGGCCTATGCGCATGTGCTGGGCATTCTGGGCGACGCGCACGGCGTGCCCGCCCTTGTCCAACAGGCGAGCGCCCTGATCGCGAAGGGCGATTTCACGTACCGTCGCGAGGCGGACGGCATGGACCGGCTGAACCAGTTGCTTTGGGCCCTGGGGCGCTCGGGCGATCCGCGCGCCACCGCGACCGTGATCCGCCTAGCCGATGCCGGAGCGGTTGCCACTTCGGCCCGCTTCCGTGCCGTGGTGGTCTCGCTCGGGGCGACGGGGGGGAAGCTGGCAGTCCCCACCTTGCGCCGCCTGCTGGCGGAGAAGCAGGGCAGCAACAGCGCGAGCGAACTCATGGTTGCGTGCGCACTTCGTCAATGTGACCGATCCGACGCCCTCTCCCAGGAAGTCCTGACCCGCCTGGCGGGCAGGGCCAACGGCCCCTTCGCTCGCCTTGCGCAACGCATGCTGGCCAAGTGATCCCGCCCGGACCCAGGCCCGGATCCTGCCGGTCTCCGGTCCCGAGGAGTGGTTCCTAGTCGTTCAGCGAGGCGAAGGGCTTGCGGATCGAGGCGTGCTCGTTGGCCAGCCACGGCTGGGCCAGATCCGTCGTGGGTGCCCCCAGCGCTTGACGGATGCGGGCGACGACCACATGCAGTTGCCAGCCATGGTCCTCGCGCACATCGGAGCCGATGTCGTTGCCCAGCTTGAGCTGCTCTTCCCCTTTGAGCAGGAAGTCAATGGAGCGCGAAGGCTTGCAGACGCGGTCCGGGGGATCGTCGGCCAGCAAGCGATCCGCGATGCGCAGGGCGTTCTCCTTGGGGATGTCCGCGCAACGACCAATGAGCCGCTCCAAGGTCAGCGCCAATGCGGTCCTCACATTGAGGAGAAGCGCGGGGTCGAAGGCGAGGGAAGCCAGCGTGGG
>JABGQJ010000747.1 GCA_018648945.1 Victivallales bacterium | reverse complement strand
GGCCATGTTGGGTCAGCACGCGGGCCATGGCATTGACCTGAAGGCGTTCGACATCCAGGCCTAGCGCCTTCAGCGGGGCCAAGGGAATGGCGATCTCCGCCGTCCAACCCGTGCCATCGGCATGGGCCACGGGCACGGCATTGCCCTGCCAGGCGCGGTCCAGATTGGTGCGTTTCTTGAGCGGTCCGCCTTCCTCGAAGACCGTGCCATCGGCTCGCACTCCCAAACGGACCGCCTGCTTGCGGCGGCCGTCCGTCAGGAAGATCTCGAAGGCCTCTTTGCCAGCGTCCGTCTTGGCTGGGGACGCGGCGAAGCGACGACCGAAGGCAAGGTAGAGGTGTTCGTCGTCCCGCAGGAGTTTCAGTTGCGCGGAGGGGGCCAGCGCCAGGCGTCCGGTGTCCTGGAACGGAGTGGCGGGGGCCTGCTGCCAGCAGGCATCGGCAAGCTGCCCGTCGATCTGTGGCGGAGTCTTTGTACCCCGGACGACGAAACCGTTGCGATTGGCCAAGTCGATGGTCATGGTACCACTGCCTCGCAACCCGCAGTGGTACAGCCAGGGGGTCACGCCGACCGGCTTCGGTGGGTTGGGCTCGTAGAAGTAGTCTGCCGCCTTCAGTCGCATGGCGACGGACACCGGGGAAACCCCGCCAAGCTGCGGACGTGGGAATCCCAGCCAGGCCTTCCCCTGCGCGTCCCGCCGGTCGCCGGGCGCACCGAAGTTCAGGCGGAGTTGCTTCACCGCCCCCCATGGCGATGTGCCCGGGAAGGTGTACCACACATCGCGCGGTCGCGTCGCTGGAGCCAATGCCAGGCTGGTCTGGAAGTTGTAGGAGCAGGCGCAGCCACTGCTGCCTTCGGCCATCAGCACCAGGCCGTTCGCCGGAATCATGCTGACGTTGCAGCTCGGCTTGCCGCCGCCGAAGGTGGTCGTGCCAGCCGTGTCGAGATCGAGGAAGCCGAATGATCCCGAGCGGAAGAGCAGGAGATTCTGGCAACCCACCGTGGCCCCGCACCCATAGGCTTTGATGAAGCGCCAGGAGCCCTCCTTGCCGGTCACAGCATCGGTTGCCGTAGAGCGCTCGCCCGTGCGCAGATCATAGGCGGAGGGTGGGATGATGAGCCGGTCCCCATGGATGGCAGCCAGCTTCCTGAGCCGAGCGTCGTGCTGCCAGAGTTTCTTGCCCGTTGCCGCATCGTAGGCAGCGATGCCATCGCTCACCACCACGCCCTGCGCCACCTGCAGCTGGCTGCGGTGGGGAATGAACAGGTAGTTTGGTTCGCTCTCGGGTGTGTAGGTGCGGGCACCGGGGATGGGGACATCCTCCTGACGCCAGCGCTCCGTGCCGTCGTTCAGCCGCAGCGCCACGAGACTCTGTGCCACCTGCACGGTCTTGCCTCGGCGGCGGTCGGCGGCCACGACGGCGTTTGCCGTGGCGTCCAGCAGGTAGAGCGTCGTGTCCGAATGGGCGATCTCGCTGTTGGAGATCCCCTTCTCGGCGCGGTACGTCCAGCGCACCGTGCCATCGGTCTTGCTCAGTGCAAACAGGACGCCACTTGCCGCGCGCGGTGCCCAGGGAGTCTCTGGATCGCCAATCGCGCTGGTATAGCTGCCCAACACGATGCCGTTGGCCACGGACAAGTACCCCCAGCCGCGCTTCGCCCAGTCCCGGATGGGGCGGGGGACTCGGTCGCGACGCTGCGCCCAGGTTGTCTTCAGGGAGGCGATCGCCGGAATGGGCTGCGACATATTGCGCCGAATCTCGGCCTGACTGAGTGACCGCGCGTAGATGCGAACATCGTCGATGGTGCAGGCCAGGTAGTTGTAGACCTTCTTCCCGTCGTAGCTGGACGCACCCAGGCAAAGGTGGTTGCCACTCGTCGTCAGCTCGCCCTGCGCCGCTTCGGCAGCCAGCTCGCCATCGACATACAGGCGCTGGGTGCGACCATCATGAGTCAGCACGACATGAGTCCAGGCACCAAGCACCATGGGTTTCGTGCTGGTGACCGTGACAAAATCGCCTGCGCGCGTGACGGCCGCAAGATAGGGTTTTCCTTCGGTTGTTGCCACGGACAGGCCATACTCGTAGGCCTTGTAGAGGATGGTGCCCCGGCCCGCTCGATCCAGCTTCACCCATGCCGCCGCCGTCAGTCCACTCTTGGCGTTGAGCGCCTTGTGGGGCTTCACCAGCATCCGGGACGCCTTGCCATCGAAAACCAGTGCCTTCCCCGTGTGTCCGGCGGTCTGGGACAGAGTGCCAACTCCTCCATTGAGCGCATGTCCGGAGATGTCGCGGATCGCCGCACCGGTGTCTTCGAAGTCGTAGGCCACCACCAATCCTTGCACCATGGCGTCGGCGCTGCCTGCGGAATTCACGGCCTCGGGTTGGGCCCGTCGGGGAGCGATGTATACGCACAACGGTTCGGTCGAGAGTTGGGCGGCGGCGAGCAGCGCTCTGACGTGGAGGCTCCCATCGGTCTGCAAAGCGACGGTGACCGGCAGATCCTGCCCGCCGCGCACCGCCTTGGCGGACACAGAAGCACCCCCGAGCACATCAGCGAGGGCCGCAGAGCTGATGGTGCCCTGTAGCAGGCAGGGCGCGGCGATTGGCGAGGCGGTGGGGGGAGAGGTCAGGAAGAAGCGGTGCGCATAGTCGGGGAACCGCCAGGGCGTGCGCTTCGCCAAGGAAGCGACTGCCGGCGCTGCGGGCTCGGCCAGGAGGCCCTCGGGAATGCGATACACCTCCCGAATCGCCCCGTTGGTCTGATTCAGGCGCAGGCAATGCCCTCCCACAGCCAGGTAGACGCTATCCTCGTCGGCCACGAAGTTGGCCCCATAGTAGCGCACGTAACGACGTCCCGCTCCCGGCAGCGGCCGAGCCCACAGCTCCCGGCCGGTGTAGGCGTCGAACGCGATAACATGATTCTCTCCCGCGACAAACACTCTGCCCTTCACCGCCAGCGGCGGGGGCGCCGCGAGATGCCGGTCCAGCATGCGATCGGGCCCGGGACCGCCGAACCAGAGCACATCCAGAGGCAGGTGGACACGGGTCTCGTTGCTCACTCCCGAACGTCCACCATCGGCCCAGGGGTACTTCCAGTCGTCCGTTCCGGGCAGGGGGCCGCGCGTCGCGAGCCGCTTCCCGGCAGCGGCCTGTAGTTCCGGCAGTCTCGTGGATTTCGCGAAGGCGGCGACGGCGGTCGGGGTCATGTCCGGGCAGAGAAGCGTGCCACCACAGGGGCGCAGCAGGCGACCGGCTTCGTTGGGGGCAATGGCCGAGCCGTCCCCACCGACGACCACGAGATCGGCGAAGTAGGGGGGAAACGGCGTGCGGTCCGGCGAGACAGCGGCGAACGCGGTGATCCGGGTGCCATACAGACCCGTGCGCAGCCACAATTCACGCTGTTGCCGGACCAGGGCTGCGGATGGCAGCACGACGTATACCTGCAGGTCGGTTTGCCGCACCAGTCCGAGAGCCAGAGTTGCCGCCTGCTCACCGAACACGACGGCGTAGCCTTCGCGGACGCCGCTGACCTGGACCAGGGCGCGAACCCGAGCGTCCCCGGCGGGCGGCGTAAGGGGGGCAGTCGGCGTGGCGGCGGTTGGCTTTGCAGGCCCCGGTGCCGCCGCAAAGCAGGTCACGACCCCTTGGTCGGTCGAGACCAGCAGGCGGCTATCGCTCGCTGCCAATCCGCGCGCCTGGCCGTCCACAGTCGCCCGCCATACGGGCCTGCCCGTGGCGGCATCGTAGGCTTGGGCCTGATTGGCGCCGCCAATGACGAGAGCCGTGCCCGCCAACGCAACCGCGTAGGCCCGAGTGTCGAGATCCTGCTTCCATAGCAC
>JABGQJ010000746.1 GCA_018648945.1 Victivallales bacterium | reverse complement strand
GGCGGATACCGTCCATGGCCCGACCGATGGTGCCGTAGGGGCGCTGCGAGTCGCCGGTTGCCCCCGTGCCATCATCGCCCTTGGTCGCATCAACCCAGGCCTCCCGTCTGGGAATGGTGCCGCGAGCGTCGCTCACTAACTCCAGAGGTGGCAGCACCCGTGTCCCCCCGTCCCTGCCGTAAACCGTCGCCTCAACCTGGAAAGTCCCCCCCGCCGGATGGTCCGCAGCCGCGATGGGAGTCCAGTATTCCCAGACTCCTGTCCGCTCGTTCAGGGTCATTGCCGGGACCTCACGCAGTCGCCCGTTGACCCGGAACGTCACCTTGGCAATGCCCGCCTTCGAGAAGGCAACCACTCCACACTTCATGCCCTTTCCTCGCTCGATGCGTTGATATGGCACCACATCCCAGCGGGCAATGGGCGTGACCGCTGACGCCAGGCATGTAGCCGCCAGGAACGCAATGGGGGCAACCCACACACCGCAACTCACTCTACAGGTAGGGGACAGCAGCATCACAGCACTCCGTTCGCGGAAACCGGGCACGACCTGTACCAATGATGCTCCGGGACGAAGGTGCTGTCAAGTAGAACGAGAGAGACCGCGCCGCCCAGGGAGCCACCCCCCCCAGGGTGTGGCACGCGATAGCCACGGGGCCAGCCCGTGGCGGGCAGGGATCGCAGTCGGAGCCCCCGGCTGGACGCTGGCCAGAGTAGAAGCGGCGTCTCGCCGCTTTCTTCCCTGCTCCAAAGCGGCAAGATGCCGCTTCTACCTTGGCCCCAGTCTCTGCATCGGCTGTTGCCGAATCACGCCGCTGCGCGCACGGTCAACACTCCGAACCGTGTGTGCCGGTCGGGATGACGCAGGGCCAACCGACCAGAAGTGACCATGGATCCAGGCTATATGGTTGATGGCCATCCAGCCGGGATCTTCTCCCGCTTGCACTGGCGTGGGAGGAACCGGAAGAGTGCACCGGGGCCCGGCGCACCTACCTGGGAACGGGAGTGGCCGGGAGCGCCGGCTTCCAGTCGGCATCTTCTCCAGCTTGGGCGGGGCGAACGGTTCAGGGAGTTGACGCAGCCTGGGCAGGGGCTAGGGTGTGCTGGGGGGAGGTGACCTGTATCTCATTCATGCCCAGGGATGGGATGGGCCTTGAGCCCGGAACCACAGCGGGCCGAAGATCGAGGAGTTCTGGATCATGCCCATGCAGCACGTGTTGAGGTCCGTTGTCGGACTTTTCCTTGTCGGTCTGCCGACCCTGGCGGCGGCTACGTTCGTCGTGGCCCCGGACGGCGATGACGGCAACACCGGCAGCGGCCGACAGCCTTTTGCCACGGTGGTTCGGGCACAGCGGGCGGTGCGCGAGCTCAAGAGAGCTGCGGGCCTGCAAGAGCCAATCACGGTCACGATCAAGGGCGGTGTCTACCGCCTCGCCAGACCGCTCGTGTTCACGCCGGCCGATTCGGGCTCGGCAGCGTGTCCGGTGACCTATCGGGCGGCACGGGGCGCGACGGTGGTGTTGTCTGGCGGGCGCAAGGTGACCGGCCTGGTGCAGGAGGGGCCGCTTTGGACGACCGTCTTGGAGCCGGGCTGGCGCTTCAATCAGCTGTATGTCAACGGACGCCGCCGCGTACGGGCCCGGACGCCAAACCACCGGCGCTACCTCCGGACCCGGTCGGCGCTGCCAGGCAAGCAGTCGCGTTCGGGATTCCACTTTGGGAAAGGCGACTTGGTTGCCTGGCCGGACGTGCACGAGGCGGTCGTGGTCGTCTATGCCAGCTGGTACAACACGATCCATCACATCCGGGAGCTCGACGAAGCCACTCGGACGGTGCTTCTCACCAATCCGGCCGGGCGCCCCTTCGACTGGTACGAGCGGAACCTGCGCTACTACGTCGAAAACGTGGCCGCCGCCCTGGACGAGCCCGGCGAATGGCATGTGGCGGAGGACGGCGGCAAGCTGCGCTACTATCCACTTCCTGGCGAGACCCTGGCTGGCACATCGCTGGTCGCGCCGGTGGTGCGGCAGACACTCGTCCGTTTCCAGGGCGACTTCAAGAGCGGATTGCCGGTGGAGCACATCCGCCTGCAGGGGCTGCAGATTCGCCATACCGACGCGTTCCTGCCGCCCGGACTCTACGATGCCCGGCAGGCGGCAACCGTGCAGGAGGCAGGTATTGTCGCCGACCATGCGCGGCACATCACCATCGAGCGTTGCGAGGTCGCCAACATGGGGGAGCATGGCATCTGGTTTCGCGACAACTGCCATCACTGCGTGGTGCGACAGTGCCATGTGCACGATCTGGGGGGCGGGGGCGTCTACATCGGTGAGAAGTGGCGTTGGGGCAAGGGCGGCCCTGGGTGGCCGGGGTATGAAGCACCGGGAGATGTCCCCCACGCCACCGAGCACAACGTGGTGGACAACTGCTTCGTCCACGACGGCTGTCACATGTTCACTGGCGCTCTGGGGATCTGGGTCGGCCAGGCCGCTCACACGACGGTTTCCCACAATCACATCAGCGACATGAGCTACAGCGGGATTTCTGTGGGATGGGATTGGTCCGGGCGGCCTTCGACTAGTCACCACAATCTCATCGAGAAGAACCATATCCACCATATCGGGCACGGTCGCATGAACGATCTGGCTGGGATCTACACTCTGGGCGTCTCCCCTGGCACGGTTCTGCGGCAGAACCTGATCCACGACGTGAATGCCTACCAATCCCCAGTCGGGTACTCCCTGGGGGCGGGGATCTACCTGGACCAGTCCTCCTCCGAGATCCTGGTCGAGGACAATGTCTGCCACGACATCCAGAATGCGGGGTTCTTCCTCCACTACGGGCGGAACAATCAGGTCCGGAACAATGTGTTTGCTCAGCTGGCGGGCCTGGGGCGACTGGGCTGGGGCATGGACTTCGCCGCTCGGCCAGGACAAGCCGACAATGGGAACGTGGCGACGGAGAACATCGTCTACGGGTGCAGAGGCCGGGTCGCCAAAGTGACCAGGAAGAAGGGGAAGGATGGCAAAGCCGACCCGCCCTTCCTTACCCTCGACCGGAATCTGTATTGGGATTCCAGGGATGCGCCTCTCCAGTTCAGCCTGGACCATGGCGACGCCCCGGACGCCCTGGTCGCCTTCCCTGCCTGGCAAGCCACGGGGAAGGACAGCCATTCCGCCATTGCCGATCCGAAGTTCAGGGATCCGGACTCCCACGACTATCGGCTGACTCCAGAATCGCCTGCCCATGCTCTGGGCATCCGGTCGATCGACGTTTCCGAGGTCGGGCTCTACGGGGATGTGGCCTGGACTGGCCTTCCCGCCACGACTGCTGTCAGGCCTCCCGATGTGGCAGAGCCCTTCTCGGTCATGCAGGGACTGGTCCTGCGGGAGAACTACGAGGAATGGCCAGTGGGACACGTGCCGGTACAGGCCAACTTCGTGGACCGCGCGAAGGGCGCTCTGGTGGAGGTCACCGAACGCCAAGCGGCGGATGGGGCTCGGTGTCTGCGCTTCGTGGACGTGCCAGGGCTGGCCCAGAGCTACCACCCGAACCGTACCTGGCGCAATCTCCGGGTCGCCACGGGCTCGGTCCGAATCGCCTTCGATTTCCTCAACGATGCCAAGCAACCGGGGACCTGCTGGTTCGAACTTCGGGATTGGAGCAAGAAGCCCTACCAGGCAGGGCCATCCATGACCTTCCGTCCCGAAGGGAAGTTGGGCCTAGGAGCGGACCGCGAGCTGCCCTACGCGCTCGGCCAATGGTACCACATCGAGATGGCCCTGGAGCTTGGCGAGGGTGTCCCGCCGCAATACACGCTGCGATTTGGTCCCAAGGGCGAAGTGGG
>JABGQJ010000745.1 GCA_018648945.1 Victivallales bacterium | reverse complement strand
CCCGGTCATGGACTCCTTGCTGGAGAAGGAGCCAGGGAAGCACATCACCCCCGGAGCAGGCGACTGGGCGCTGACGTCGTCAGGCACGAGAACCAGGTACGGCACCACGCTGTAGGGCTCGGGATAGGCTTCCCACTTCTCCAGTCTGTAGCCATCGCGCTGCTTGCTCCACAGGTGCTGCGGTTGCGGCTGTGGTTGGTCGAACTCGGGGAAGCACATCAGTTCCAGGAGCTTCGCCTGCACGGCCTCGCGCCAGGCAGGGAAGTCCCCCGGTTCCATCTCTGGATCGAATGCCAGCTTGGGCTTGAGATGCTTGAGATGGGCGTGAATGAAGCCCGTACTGCTGACGAACCGGCCGTCCTCTCGCCCGCTGGCAAAGAGGCGGGGGGGTGGAGGGGCTGCCTCGTCGGGTGCCTTGCGCGGCGTATCGTTGGGCTCGCTCACGATGGTTCCTCCTGGCCAGTGTCCGTTCCCGGAAATGTGGCGAACTGGGGCGCTGCCACGTTCGGGAGAAGATGCAGAAGCTAACCGCCGCCCGACATACTGCAATTCCCCACCCAGCACAAACGGAGTCGCGTTCGTGCCCTTGACCGCCGGAAGGGCGTGGCATATGGTCATCCGAGAGCACGGTGTCAGCTCCTCAGGCGACAACGCGCCGGAACGGGGCCAATCGAAGCTACGCAGGGGAACACTGCCGTGACACACCATCTGACGAGTCGGATGCATCTGAGAATCCCCGCTGTTCTGGCACTGCTTGCCCTGCCGTTGGCGCTGGCTGCCCAGGACTATCAGCATATGCTACCGGCGACGCTCACTCCCCAAGCCAGAGAGAGTCGGCAGGCCTGGTTGCAGGCCGTGCAGGGCGAGAACTTGGCGGCGGGGAAGGCAGTGACCTTCGCGAGCACACCGTCCTACCGGCTAACCAAGGACGACAAGGATCCTCTCGACCTGACCGACGGGAAGCTGACCCCCCGGAACGACGATCGGATGTGGTTCGACAAGGCAGCAGTGGGCTGGGCCAACCATCCCGCGAGTTTCATGGTCGATCTCGGCACCGTGCAGCCGATCCGCAGTGTCGTCCTGCGGTTCCTCGGCGGGGCCGAGCAAGACGGGCTGCGCTTCCCACGCAGGATCGATCTCGTGGTCAGTGAGGATGGCGAGACGTTCTATCGCGTAGCGGGCCTGCACAAGCTCAATCTGGGGGAGAAGGAGAGAGCGGGCGAACCCGGCGTCTTCTTCCTGCCGGAAACCGGGAAGGCCTATGCCTACCCTCTGGCTCTCAGGGGGCTGCGCACGAAAGCTCGCTATGTGGGCGTCGCGCTCCATGGCGACAAAGGGTTCCTCTTCGCCGATGAGATGGTTGTGCTCAAGGGGGATTTCGCAGCCGACACCATCGCTCTCCCTCCCAAGGACAAGACCACGTTCATCATTCGGGGCACGGCCTTCGGACCAAAGGAGGACGTTTTCCCGATCTCGGCGGACATTGCTGCGCCATACCGGTTCTGGGTCACCGATGCGCGCCCGGCCGAGGCCAAGAAGAAACCGCTGACCTACGTGATGGAACTGCCGTGGGACATCATGATCCACGAGAATTCGTCGGGGACGATCACCGAGACCCAGCTCGGGGAAGGCCCTGAACGGCGGCGACGGATTGCTGTCACCGGCATCAAGGCACGCGCTGGCCAGAGCATTGGCCCCTTCTTCTTTACGGTGGGGGATGTCAAACGCCTGGCGGGAACCAAGGCCACGTTCTACGCGACCTGCGATGGCTACGAGGCACATCGGACCACCGCGCCGGTACAGGTCATCGCCATCCCGCGGGTGCCACCGCTTCGCCGGCTGCATGTCAGCCTGTCCTGGATGAGCACCGGCAACGCCATCCAGTGGCCAGGCTTCCTCGACGCCTGGGAGCACCTGGGGTTCAACGCGGTGGCGACCTTCCCGCGCTACTGGAAGAACACGGTAACCCCCGAACGGGAGGAACTGCTGGCGGCAGCCCGCAAGCGCGGCATGAAGATCATCTACAACGAATCGCCGTTCCATGTGATGGAGCACCGTTGGAAGAAGCGCGCCCCGGAGATCTACTCGCAAATCGAGGGGAAGGAGTCCAGGAATCTCTGTCCATCCTATCGGGGGAAAGCCTACGCCGATGAGATGAAGCGGGTGGGCGATTGCTACGAGCTGGTCAAGGCCGACTACGTGTTCTACGACATCGAGTGTTGGTATCGTGGCTCCAGTGATGCCATCGCTGGTCGCTGCATGCGCTGCAAGGCGGCTCACGGGGCCAGTGGCAAGGAGATGGGAGACTGGCTGTCGGACAGGGGAACCGAGATGATCCGGGACATGAACACGGAGATCAAGGAACGCGTTGCCAAGCTTGGCCTGACAGCACCCCACATCGCGACCTACAACAATCAGGCGGCCAAGCCCCTGTATCACTTCGTGTTCGACTTCAACAAGCTCCATCCGGAACTCCTGGAGTCATCTCAGCCCAGCCTCTATGTCAAAGGCATGGCGGAGCTGGTCCACGACTCCATCCGCAGCAACTACCAGATCATGAAGTCACGAGACATCATCCCTTGGCTCTCGACTGGGACCTACGGGGAACACGCCCCGGCCAAGGTGGAGCCGATGATTCTGGAGAGCTTCCTGAACGGGGCCATGGGGATTACCTACTACTGCTACAGCGACTTCGACACCCCCCTGGATTTCTACTACCACGCGAAGGCGCTGGCCACGCTGGCCCCCTATGAGGATCTCTTGGCAGATGGTGCACCCGTGTCCGTGAAAGCCAACAACGACCTGATGGCTGTCTCGGCGTACCGCAACGGTCAGGAGATGCTGGTCCTGGTGGGGAACTATGCCCGGACGCCAACCACGAGGATCCAGATCACATTGCCCCTCAAGGCCCCAGCGAAGGTCCTCGACTTGCGCACGAACACGGCCCTGAAATCGACCGCCGGACTCGCCTTGAAGGTGGCACCCGGTGATTTCGCACTGGTGTACGTCAAGGGCGGCGAGTGACCGCTCTGGTCACGGCTTCTGGTCCAGTTTTTCGTCTGGCAGGGCACGCAGGAGCGGGAGTAGTCGCCGGTCGCCGTTGCCTCTGAGGCCTTCTACGACGCGCAGGGCGTTCTGTTGGGCACCCTCGGGCGTCGTGTGTGTCCAATCGTTGGCATGGAAGAATGACTCGGCGACGACCGCCTTGCCGACCTTCTCGTAGTAGCGGGACACGATTTCGTTGAGGTCGACGAACACCGCTTCGGCGGCTTCGGCCGATTCGCGGGACCACTTGCCATAGTCGCCGGCGGAGCGCAGCACCTTGCCCTCCTTGGACCACCGGTTACGGGGGATGGGAGAGAACACAACCGGGGTAGCGCCCTTGGCCAGGGCATCGCTGCAGTAGCGTCGCAGATACCAGCCGTAGGTGCGGACGACCTCCTGTTTCCCGGTCTTCTCGTCCACCAGCGTTTCCAGCTCCTTGCCCGTCCCTCTGATGGAAGCCCGGCTGCGGTTCCGATTGAGCCCGCCGCCATCGTTGTGCCCAAACTGCATGAACACGAAGTCGCCTGGCTTCAGTTTCACTCGGACCGCTTCCCACAGCCCTTCGTTGTAGTAGGTGCGACTGCTCCGCCCACCCCTCGCCCGGTTGTGGGCTGCGGCCTGGTCGGGAGCGACCAGCTTCGTGAAGGGACTCCCCCAGCCGAGCTTGCCTCCGCCTCGGGTGTTGACGGTCGAGTCGCCGATCAGATACACGGTCGGTCGGGAGGGTAGGGCGGGCATAGCGCCGACCTTCGTTTCGCCCAGGTAGAACCCCGGTTGGGTGGGCAGATTGTAACCCACATTCT
>JABGQJ010000744.1 GCA_018648945.1 Victivallales bacterium | reverse complement strand
AGGGTGACCGACAGGTCGCCAGCGAAGCGCCACCGCCGCAGGCAGAGGGTGACCGACAGGTCGCCAGCGAAGCGCCAATCCTGGGATAGGAGTGCGCCTCCCCATGCAGCACGCCCGAGGCGTGCCACATAGAGCGCCTCGGTCTTGCCGCTTCGACCAGGTCGGTCTGCGGCATCTCCGGCACCGCCACCTGGAACATGCTCACATGGAACCCGTAGTGGCGGTCCATCACCGCCGCTGGCGGAAACGCATCCTCGATCACCGCGACTGGACGCGTCGGGTCGCCCACCAGCTCGCGAGCCGTCGTCTCTCACTCGCGCAAGGCGTCTTCGCGATAGGTGGGATACTGGCGCAGGAACTCGCGCTGTTCAGGGGAAGTTGAGCTTGCTGTCCTTGTGGGCGACGAGTACGTTCCCGAGATGCACGATAAGGCCATGGGTGCCTGATGGATTCACACACTGCTGCCGTCCCTTCTGATCCCTGGGCAGGCGAGAGCTCCCGCCAGAAGCAAAAGCAGGTCGTTCGCCAACCCTAAGGAGCCCCGCCGGGTCATGTCAGAACCGACAGTCACTCATCGCACCAGCACCGTCATGCCCGTGCTGCTCCTGGCCCTGGCGGCCGGCATGGCCAAGTCCCAGCCCGTGGTCGAGTACCAGGCGATCCCTGACAGCGCGCAACTTGCTCTGCCGTCGCCGAGGGACTGGGTCTGGCACGCGTCTGAGGCCGGTCCGACCATGCGCCGCCCCACGAATGAGGGAGCTTACGGCGTCCCGCCTGGGTATGTCTGTGAAGTCGTCAAAACCGGCGGCGTACCGCAGACCGGTTATTACGCGCATACGCTTGACGAGCAGGCGGCAGTTGCGGCGGCGACACATGGCTGGCGGCTGACCGTGCGCGGGCGTTTCTGGCACCTTGCCCCCAAGCTCAGTCGTGCGGTCGGGTTCGGCGTTGAGACCGCTGCCGGCCGTTCGCACGTCGGGTTCCGGACCCACCGTCCCGGTGGACCGGGCACGAAGACCAGCACGGTCGTCGGCCTCTACGGTCGAGACTCCGTGGCTCGGACGCCCGACACGGCGTTCCATTGTTTCTACCACGTGTACGAGCTCATCTGGGATCCCGTCGCGGCGAAGCACACGCTGATCATTGACGGCCGCACGAGGGACGGGCTCTCGGGCGAGCCGCTGCTTCCCGTTGCCGGCCCGTCCCGAATCCTGTGGGGTGCGTTCGCCGACACCGATGCCCCACTAGGTGCGCACGCATACGTTGATCTGGTCAGGTTCGAGATCGCTCCGGAAGCAAAGACGCCCGCCGCAGCCTGGACACTGACCGGTCCCGCGGACGACATCTCCACGCGTACAGATCTCCGGCCATGGGCCCAGTCACACAGCAACCGACGGCTGCACGTCGGCGCGCTGTGCGATTTTGTCGACGAGGCGTCGAGTTACGACTACCCCATCACCACGACGCACCTGGCAAGTCTGATGCGTCTGCTCAAGGGATCCGGCGTTCAGACGATCAGTTGGGGGTACTACGCGGACGACAAAGGTGGCCCTCTGCTGCCGACCTCGTTCAAGGCGGCTCAGACGTACCGCCATTTGGGGAATGCCTTTGCTGCCGCGGCGCACGCGGCGCACGCCGAGGGTCTTGAGATCTTCGGCTACTTCAAGCCCTATGAGATGGCGCCAGACATCGTGTTTCCCGAGGGCTCGCCCGAAGCGCAGCAAGACGGACTACTCGAGCGCGTCGGCGGCAGGATTGGCTGGGCAGATCCGTTCGTGGCGGCCAACCCGAAGTACTGCATCCAGCACCGCTCACAAGCCGTCCCAGAACCGAATCGCGAGCGGTCGATCCGCACCATCAAGCTATTCAAATCCGACGCCCGGCCGACCCGTATTGAGAAGAAGAACCTGCAGATCTGGGTCAGTCCGAACAACTACCGGTACCAACGGATCGAGGTGGAGTTCGAGCTCACCCGCTCGTTTGAGGTGGCTGCTGCGGATGTGGACACGTTGGCGCACGGTGTGGTCACGCGCAAAGGAGATCGCGTGCTCGTGCTGACGCTGAGCAGTCTGGACCTCCCGCACCGTTACGTCCTGGTCACGACCGACTTCACGGCAGGCGAGGGCGACTTCTCCAACGCCTCGACACGCATCCTGCGCATGTATGACAGGGAGGGCCGTGAGATTGCCGGGTGCTTTGCGAACGGCAAACCCATCTACAACGCGGGCCGGGCCAACTTCCGCACGTGGGGGTTGATGTTCGACACGGGGTATGGTCTGCGTACCTGCGTGCTGGACCGAGCCAATGCCTCCGGTCGCGACGGGATCATCGCATTCACGCGCGGCCGCTCGCCGCGGCTCGGGGCTCCCTGCGAGACGGAACCGCAGGTGCAGGAATACTGGCTTGATCGGGTGGATCGGATGCTCGACGATGGAGCAGACGGGATTGAATTCCGCATTGAGAACCACAGCACACACACGGACTTTCCTGACGAATACGGGTACAACCAGGTGGTCTTTGATCGGCTCGGGGTTCCCCCGGATCAGGCCACCCCTGAACAGGTGGCGCGGGTCCGCGGCGACGCCTATACCGAGTTCCTGGTTGCCGCGAAGAAGCGGATCGCAGCGCGCGGCAAGAAGATGCGCCTCAACTTCGAACTGGATTTTCTGCGTCCACACCCGCCTGCCAGACGATTGCTCGCCTACCCCGCCAATGTGGAGATGCAGTGGCAGCGCTGGATCGAGTTGAGGCTCCCGGACGAGGCCGTGTTCCGGCATTACGGACTCTCGTTCGAGCAGATCCTCCGGGATCCGCAAACCGCCGAGATTGCGGCCGCCTGCCGAGCCCAAGGCATCCCGATCCACTTCAACCGCTACATCAACGCCAGAGACGCCGGCCGGCTGATGCGTGATGTCGATGTGATCAAGGCAGACACGCGTTTCGACGGGTACATCTTCTACGAGACCTGCACCTACATTGCGTACAACCCGGACGGGACCTGCAGCTTCAGAGTCCGTCCTGTTGCCGAAGCAATGCGGCATGCGGGTGGCTCTGCCCAGAAACCGTGACCGACGTGCTGCGGCATTGCGCGGCATTGGGTGGCATTGGGTCGGACCGACAGATGTCTTTGATGCGCAAGATGATAGTCCTCGTGGCCCCAGTCTGTGGCGCGTTACAGGCGGCATTTCCGAAAGCGTTAAGCTCAGGGGTTCTGTGCTTGTGAACTCCCACTTGGTCGGCGTTTCATGGCATTTTCGCGGTGTCTGTGGTCCTGCCGCTAAGGGTCCTTCTGGCCCCGTCGGGATGGCGCTCGCAGCTCGCAGGCAGCGGCTTGCGTGGATCAAAGGCGCGGGGGACAGCAGGGAACGGCCCCGCACCTCGGTTTGGGCTGTGGTTCGTCTGGTTGGTGCCGCCAGGGCCGGGGTCAGGTCAGTCTGCGGCCGGGTCGGGGCGGTGTGGGCAGGAGAGGCCTGGAACCCGCTCGGTTGGTCCGTGCTGGAGAAGCTCAGGCCCGCAATCGGCGCGCTCGGCTCAGTTGTCTCAGACACTCGCACTTGGCGAGTACCAGAGGTCCGCCACCTGGGCATAGAAAGGTCGCGTCGCGTGTTGCCTGGATCAGCTCATTGAGAACCCGTAGACCGTGGCTCGCTTCGCGTAGATTCGCAAACGCAACTCTCGGCCGTGAAGTGATGCAAGCGCAGCACCGCCTTTGAAGGAGACAGGTACGCGGAGACCGTCACTCTGGATGGGCTCAGCATCGCTCCGAGTGAACCCCTTGAGGGGATTTCCGCCAGCGTTGCAGAGAGCTACCTCGACAGAGCCACCCGCAGCGTCCGTGTTGAGGAAGAA
>JABGQJ010000743.1 GCA_018648945.1 Victivallales bacterium | reverse complement strand
CATGCCAGCGACAGGGATTCGCCCAGCCCGGTAGTCTCGACCCGGTCAGTTGCCGCGCAGCTGCAGGCTGGTCTCCACGTACTGCATCAGCTCGATCGAGTTGCCGTCGGGATCCTCGATCCATCCCTGGCGCGATCCGTCCATGCCGGTCTTGATGCGCGCCACCTCGACCCCGCGTTTCGCCAATCGCTGTTGCTCCGCGTCGAGATCCTCGACCTGAATGCAGAAATGTCTCACCCGACCCGTAACCGAGAGGTCCGGAACCGAACCACCCCACTGCTTGGCCGCCTTTGGCGCATCGAAGATCTCGATGAAGGTCACGTTCCCGAGCGCCACATACCAGCCGAACTCCTCGCCACTGTCATTCTGCATCGAGAACTGCAGGGGCAGGTCGAGCTTCTTGCGATAGAAGTCGAGCATGGCTTCAGGCTGTTGCGTGTAGAGGCAGATGTGGGCGAGTTGCTTCATGGGTCTCTGTTCCTGTGGTGCCGACTAGATGGCGCGAGCGGTCCAGTGGATGCCTCGACGGAGCACTTCCGCGAAAACGGGGTTCGACCAGGCCGTGTTGTCGTGTCCCGGCTGGAAACAGAACACGCGGGACAGACCATGCATCCGGGTCCAGGCCAAGGCTGCCATGCTCTTGGGGTGGTCGGTGGTCATCAGCACGTCGCACTCGCCCGCAGGGAGCGACGAGTTGATCGTGTAGACTTCGTCGGTGATGGACCAGTCCTCGATCCCCTTGGCGATGGGATGGTCTGTGTGCGCCACCTTCACCCGCACATCCTCGTCCGGCGCGAACCCAAATCCGCCACGGTCGGGCAAGGCGCAGATATCAGCCCACGCCTGCCAGGAACGATAGGCCAGGATGGCGTGGTGCAATACGACAATCCCTTGCCCAGTCGAGCCGAGACGCTCCAGGGCCGCCCTTGGGTTCCCGGCGAACCAAGGGGCGTCGTCCGTCTCCGGCTCCCCGGCGGGCATAAAGAAGAACACGACGGCGGCATAGCTGTCCCGGACCTCGTCGGACGAGGCGGTGAAGTCATCGATGTTCTGGAGCACGGCGTTGACCCCGGGCATGGCCTTCCAGAACGCATCGAACGCCTGGACCTCGTAGCTGTGCCCACCGGTCACGACGGCGATCTCAAGGGGGCAGGTCATGGTGTCTTTTCCTTATCTGACTGGGGACCAGAGGGCACGGCAATGGCAGCATCGTCCCTTGCCTCGGGCGTGCGCCCCGGCAACTGGACCGCCGCAGGTAACGAAGGCGACGAATCCGAAGCGCACCGGGCCGATGGCCGGTCGGTTCTCTTTGTCGAGACCATTGGGTATCCACGAACCCGTGCCGACGGAAACACCGGCCCGTTGCGCGGTCTGTTCGATGGTCATCTTCATCGGCGTGGGATACCTCGTGTTGTGGTCAATGCGCATTGCGAATGCCCCACGCCACACGGGAGACCGCAACAAGCTATATGCAGAGGTTTCTATCTGCAAACGCTTCTATGGAGCATGCAGCAATTCCGGTCCGCCAGGGCTCTCCCAGGTGCCAGTCATGCTTGCAGGGCTGCTCTAGAGGGCGTTGCATTCGTGAACCGAGACCGTAGAGTGATCGGACTGTGGATCCCCAGCCTTGGATGGAGACTTCCCTTGAAACGGGTCCTTGCCGCCCTTCTCGCCATGAGCTCTCTCTCGCACGCCAATGACCTCTGCCGAATCGATGTGGTCGAGGAAGGAAGTGGCTGGCCCGTGCCGCTGGTTGAACTGCGCACCACGCATGGTGTTCGGTTCGTTTCCGACAATGCGGGAACCATCGCCTTCGACCTGCCGGAACTGATGGGGGCAGAGACGTGGTTCTTCGTGGAGGGACACGGCTACGGAGTCGCCAAGGACGGGTTTGGCTACCGAGGCGTGCGCTTGACGCCCCAGCCCGGCCAGCGGCTGACCGTGAAGGTGAAGCGGAAACTGCCCGCCAAACGGCTAGGCCGTATCACCGGCGGCGGCCTGTTTGCCGAGAGCCAGAAGCTCGGCCTGCAAGCGGCGTGGCGCGAACAGGGCATTGTCGGCTGCGACAGCGTGCAGACGGCGGCACACAAGGGACGGCTTCATTGGATGTGGGGCGACACCACGCTGGCCAAGTATCCTCTCGGGCGATTCCATATGATCGGGGCCACGACGAAGTTGCAGCCGTTGCAGTCCTTCGAGCCCCCGGTCCGCCTACGGTACGAGTATGTGACCGGGGAAGACAAGGTTCCCCGCGTCATTGCCCGGATGCCGGGCAGTGGCCCCACTTGGCTTGGCGGGTTCGTGAGCCTGCCCGACCGGGATGGTGGGCAACATCTGGTCTCGACCTACGTCAAGATCAAGCCGCCCCTGACCGCCTACGAGACCGGGCTCTGCGTGTGGGACGAAGGCACAGAGCAGTTCGCGCGGCACCGCGTGCTGTGGACCAAAACAGACGAATCTCCCAAGAAGCCGTCGGGCCCGGAAGGCCATGTGGTGTCCTGGACGGACGCGGAGGGCAGGAAGTGGGTGCTGTTCGGCGACCCCTTCCCTCACCTCAAGTGTGCGGCAACCTTCGAGGCCTGGAACGACCCCGATTCCTGGCAACCGCTGGAACCGCAGGAAACCGTGCCAACCGCAGACGGCAAGCAGCAGATCAAGCCCCACCGTGGCTCCATCGCCTGGAACGCCTACCGGAAGCGCTGGGTGACGGTGTTCACGCAGATGCATGGCAAGCCCTCGTTCCTAGGGGAGATCTGGTACGCCGAGGCGGACAGCCCCACCGGCCCGTGGGAAGCGGCGGTCAAGGTGGTGACCCATGCGAACTACACCTTCTACAATCCGCGCCTGCACCCGGAGTTCACGCCAGCGGGCTCGCGGGTCCTCCTCTTCGAGGGAACCTATACCAAGCAGTTCGCCAACCGCCCGCCTGCCACCCCGCGCTACGACTACAACCAGATCCTCTACCGGCTCGACCTCGATGACCCGGCCCTCACAGCCGACAGACGCGTCCCGCAGGAGCCATAGCCTCCCCCTGATTGGAGACCACGACCCCATGGCGACGATCTACGGCATGTCAGCGAGCCTCTTCGGCGAGATCCCGTTCCGCGACCTCGTCCAGAAACTCTCGGCAAACGGCTGGCAGCAAGTCGAGCTGGGCTTCCTTTCCATCCCGGAAGCAGATTGGCGGACCGACATACCGAGGGCGCGTCAGTTGCTCGACGAAGCGGGCATCGCCGTGCCATCGGTCCATATCGCGTCAGCCGGCTGGAATGTGGCTGATCCAGAGGAATCCGTGCGCGAGATTGCCCTCGCCCAGGCGATGAACTGCCTTGCCCCCGCTGCCGCACTCGGCGCGCGGGTTGTCATCAGCCACCACAACGCCCCGCGGATCCCGTTCGTCGCCGAAGGCCGCGCCGCCAGCATGGCCCGGTCCCGCAAGAGCCTGAAGAAGCTGGCCGACCATGCAGCCACTCTCGGCCTCCAATTGGCGGTCGAGAATCTCCCGCAACGCCATACACCCCGGCCGGGCGGACCCATTGAGGATGTCCTGGAGATCATCGACGGTCTCGGCGACCATGTGGGCATCTGCGTGGACGCGGGCCACAGCAACGCGAACGGCCGCGATGCAGCCGACGAAGTCAGAGCCGCCGGCGATAGGCTCCTGGCCGTCCACATTCAGGACAGCGACGGCCTGGGACAGGACCAGCATCTGCTGCCAGGCACCGGCACCACCGACTGGCGGCGCTTCATCGCCGCCCTCGACGAATGTGCGCCGACCTGCATCCGAACATTCGAGGTCGGGGCCAACGGAGGGAAACCGGATGATGTGCTCGTGCAACTGACCAGTCTAAGAGACGACTGG
>JABGQJ010000742.1 GCA_018648945.1 Victivallales bacterium | reverse complement strand
CAGGACTGTCCCCGGTGCGCTCGGTCCGTCCCCCAAGCAGGATGACCTGGCTCTGGTGATGCAAGCGTTGCAGGCGCCCCCTGCCAATGCGCCGGCGACTACGAAACCAGGCGAGATGTCGCTGACCGTGAGTTCCCCGCCGCAGGCAACGGGGCGTGTCTTCGTCCGTGGTGGCGTGCCCTTTGCGCGCGGAGCCCTGTTCCGGGGGGACCGGGTGCGCCTCGTGGACGCCAATGGTCGCAACGTGCCTCTGCAGACCCAGGTGCTGGCGCGGTATGGTCTGGATGCCTCGATCCGTAGTCTGTATGTCGTGTTCCCCGCCAATGCCTCGGCAAAGGGAGCGTTCCGCCTGCATTACGGCGGCAAGGCCCGGGCGATCCCCGCCACCAAACCACGGATCCGGATCGCCGAGGATGCCCGAGGGGTGATGCTCACCACCGGGCCGCTGAGACTGACCATGAGCCGGGCCAGCTTCCGGCTCTTCGACGGGGTTTGGCTCGACCGGGACAAGGACGGCAGGTTTGCCGACCGGGAACGGGTGATCAACGCGAAGGGATCTGGTGGGTGCTCCGCAATCGACGACCAAGGCCAGGTGTGGGATTCTCGCCGTGACCGGCCGACATTGGTGGTTGAGCGGGCTGGACCCCTGGAAGCGGTGATCCGGGTCCAGGGATGGCATCGGGAGTCAGCGGGACGAGGGCAACTCGGCTACATCGTCCGGGTGTACGCCTATGCTGGATCCGCGAACGTGAGGATCGAGCACACCTTCGAGAACATGGCTTCCCCGGGATCCCCGTCGATGCTGCTTCGTGGCATCGCTCTTGACCTGCCTCTGCAGGGGCACACCGGCACGGCGTTTGGCGCGGACCGGCAGATTCTCCCTCCGGCTCGGTCACAGCGTATCCTGCAGACCGTTCGTGATGGTGAGATGCAGTGCGCCGTGACCCACGGCGACGGCACAGACTGGAGCAAGCAGGAGCTGGATGGGGATTTCTCCTTCGGTACGCCAGCCGCCACGGTGAGCCTGCGGGTCGAGGATTTCGCTGCCAGCTACCCGCTGGCGGTCAGTGTGGAGGCCGGCACCGCCTCAATCGAGCTCTGGCCGAAGCAGGACGTGAAACTACTGGCCCTGTCGCACGGACTGGGGAAGACGCACCGCATGTGGCTGGGGTTTGCGCCTGGGGAGGAGTCGCCCCGGCTGCCGACCGGGCCCAGTCGTGTTGTCGCCAATCCTGCCCAGGCCCTCAAGACGGAGGCGTTCCTCTGGGGCGTGCCCCCGGCGCAGAGCACCTATCCAGAATTCGAGACCGCTCTGGGCAGCAGCATGGCCCTGCAAGGCGCTGCCGGGGAAACGATCGCCGCGCGAGGCAAGTTCAATTTCGGGGACCGTCTCAGTGCTGGTGGGTTCTGGCTGAACAGCGAGACGGCCTTTGCCCGACCATGGCTCCTGCACTATCTGCGCACGGGCGACCGGCGGCTGCTCAACACCGCCGAACGTGCGGTTCGCCACACCATGGATGCAGACATGGACCACGTCACGGGCGGGCAGTACGTGCACAACATCCATCACACCTTGGGCAGGCGCACCCACAACTCGCACAACTACTCCGAGATCCTCACACTCTACTATATGCTCACTGGTGATGCGTTGGCCCTGGACTTCGCCCGGCGCAACGCCGTGGCCTGCCGCGCCTGGGTCACCAGCAGGCACGCGAAGGGCCGCGGGCACGGCTGGCCGGCCTGGCACATTGCCGAGATGGCCGACATCACGCGCGAAAAGGTCAACATCGATGCCTCCCTGGCCATCGCCAAGCGTTTCCGCACCAGTATCAAGACGGTGGCGGGCAAGCGCACCTCACTCTCGGACAAGGGCGGCCTACTGTACGGTGGCACGAATCTCAACGCCCTGCTGCGCATCCACCGGGCCACCGGCAATGCGGACGCGCGGTCAGCATTCCTCGACGAGCTTGATCATACCATCAACTTCGTTCGGGCGAAGGGAGGGTGGTCATTCGGCGGGCGCGATCTGATGATGGTGGAGCCCATGGTCTACGGTTGGCGCCTCACCGGCGACCCCAAGTACATCAAACTGGGTATGGAGGCCCTGCTCAAGGGGGCGGCGAACAGCGGCGCCCGCGACCGTGATCTGGCGATGGGCGCCCCGCTCCTCGCCGCCGCCGCGCAGTTGGGCATGTCCCTACCCCCCGCCCTCACTGCCCAGAGATGGGGCTTCAAACGGAAGCACACCATGTACATCATGGAACGGGAGGACGGGCCCTTCAGGGCCAGCTACCAGCGTGTCGCTGCCGGTGGCAAGGGCAGCGAGTGGTGGTTCAAGCTGACCACTCCCGACGGCCGGTTGGTCAAGGACGAGGCGTTCAAGGCCACGGATCGGGCCGAGGGGAGTTTCGAGTTCCCGAAGGATGGCAAGACCGGATGCTGGAAGCTCGAACTCCATCAGGGCTACCCGGGCATGATCGATTTCGCCTTCAGTTTGCCTGATGTCGTGCTGCAGGTCGAGGCGGGGATGCGGCGCTCCGCCTCCAGCCCAGAGCTCTACTGGTTCCGGGTTCCCAAGAACACCTCAGGCTTCACCATCGCGGTCAGGCAGTACTACGGCAGTGGTCCCAGCGCTGTCGTGGTTCGCAGTCCCGACGGGGCAATCGCAGGGGAGCAACGCTGGACCCCGTCCCTGACGGGCGAACGGAAGTGGCACGAGGCCAAGATCAAGATCCCCCCGGCGATGCAAGCAGAGACATGGAGTGTGCTGGTGGCCGTGGGCGGGCAGTTCCAGATGCGCATGACTGGCCTGCCCCCCTTCGTCGCGCCGACCCCCGAAGCCCTGTTCACTCCCCCCGGCTGGAAGCCTGCTCGGGGTCGCTGACTGGAATGCGCTCTCTACCACTCCGCCACGAGTACGGCAAGGGGGCCGAATTCGGGGACCTGGACGATCCCGGCTTGGCCATCGGCCTGGACCGGCAGTTGCTTGCCGGTGACTAAGTCGCGCACGGTCTGCGGGGCCTTGGGGAAGTGGACCCGGATCTGACGGCACGGGGGTGGCACGGCAGGTGGTGCTTCCTTCTCACCGGGCTTGTGGCGTCCAGTCTTGACCCAGAGGAAGTCGTTGACCAGGGCCACGGTGCGGCGTTTGGGGCTGGCTTCGAAGGTGATGGTGTGGAGCGTGGCGGGTCCGCCGGTCACGTGGGATGGGGCCGTAGCGCGGACGGCGGCGAGCTCCGCGCGCAGGGCATCGGTGGCGGGTTGCAGGCCAATGGGTTCATGCCAGGCCCAGCTTGGGCGGTTGCGGATCACGAGGCCGCCGCGTTGCGTAAACTGCTGGACTTGGGCGGCCATGCGGGGGGTCAGAGCGTCTGGGGCAGGCAGGAGCAGAACGCGGCAGGTGGTCGGCAGGCGTTCCTCAAGCTGGTTGTCAGTGATGACGCCGACCGGCAGACGGGCACGGAGCACGGTGCGGAACATGCCATAGAGAGGGTGCAGGATGGCTGCCGATGCCGCCTGGGGGTCGTAGAGGTGGCGATCTCTGGCGGTCTCCGGGTAGTGGACGAGAGCCCAGCGTGAGGGGCGCGAGCCGGCGAAGGCGGGCGACACGCGGTTGCCGAGGGTCAGGGCCGGGCGGAACATCTCGTTGGGGATGGTCTTTTCGTTGATGTCGAGATTGGCGATGCAGCCATGGGCGATCATGCCAGCCGTCGCATAGACCGCGCTGACCTCGTCGCGCAATCCGTGGCACCAAATGTGGGGTGGGCGGCCATCGGCGGCGTCGCGGGCGACGGCATAGCCAAGGGCGAGCTTGGCGTCGGGCTCCATGGGCGTGCTGCCCGGCGGTGGCGAGAACATGCCCTTCGCCCG
>JABGQJ010000741.1 GCA_018648945.1 Victivallales bacterium | reverse complement strand
ATCTCCGGCAGCACGACGGGCAGTTCTTCGTCCAGCAGCTTGATCGAACCGTCTTCCATGTGGGCGACGGGGAAGGGCTCGCCCCAGTAGCGCTGACGGCTGAACAACCAGTCGCGCAGCTTGTAGTTCACCGCCTTGGTGCCGATGCCCTTGCCTTCCAGCCAAGCGACGATGGTGTCGATGGCCTCGGCCTTGGGTAGGCCGTCCAGGCTGACCTCGTCGTTGGCGGAGTTGATCATCTTGCCGTCGCCGGGCCAGCAGGCGTTGCCCGCCAGCGCGTCGGCGACGGACACACCCTCGGCCTCGGCGGCCTTGGCGTCGGGCTCCATGATGCAGGCAATGGGGATGTCGAAGGTCTGGGCGAACTCGAAATCACGGGTGTCGTGGGCGGGCACGGACATGATTGCGCCCGTGCCGTAGCTGACCAGCACGTAATCGGAGGTCCAGATGGGGATCTCCTGGCCGTTTACCGGGTTGATGGCGTAGGCACCGGTGAACACCCCGGTCTTCTCCTTGGCCTCGGCCCGGTCCAGATCGCTCTTCTTGGCGGCGGTCGCCTGGTAGGCGGCGATGGCTTCCCGTTGGGCGTCTGTCGTGATCGCATCGAGCAGAGCGTGTTCTGGGGACAGCACCATGTAGGTCGCCCCGAACAGGGTGTCGGGACGGGTCGTGTAGACCCGGATCGTCTCGCCACTGCCCGCCACCGTGAAGTCCACCTCGCCGCCGACGGACTTGCCGATCCAGTTGCGCTGCTGCTCCTTGATGCCTTCGGGCCAGTCCACGTCGTCGATGTCGGCCAGCAGCCGCTCGGCATACTCGGTGATCTTCAGCATCCACTGCCGCATGGGCTTGCGGACGACCGGGTGATTGCCGCGTTCGCTCAGACCGTTGATCACTTCCTCGTTCGCCAGCACGGTACCCAGTGCGGGACACCAGTTCACTGGGACCTCGTCGATATAGGCCAGCCCCTTCTTGTAGAGCTGGCAGAAGATCCACTGGGTCCACTTGTAGTAGGCCTGGTCGGTCGTGTTCACCTCGCGGTCCCAGTCGTAGCTGAAGCCGAAGGAACGGATCTGGCGGCGGAAGTTGTCGATGTTCTTGTTGGTCGTCACCGCCGGATGCGTATTCGTCTGCATGGCGTACTGCTCGGCAGGCAGGCCAAAGGCATCCCAGCCCATGGTGTGCAGCACATTGTACCCCTTCATGCGCTTGTAGCGGCAGAAGATGTCGGTGGCGGTGTAGCCTTCCGGATGGCCCACATGGAGACCGGCGCCACTGGGGTAGGGGAACATGTCCAGCACATAGAGCTTCTCGCGCGTCTCGTCGAGATCGACCGCGGCGAAGGACTTGTTCGCCAGCCAATACTCCTGCCATTTGGGTTCGATCTTCGCGGGATCGTAGCTCTGGGATGTGGACATGAATCGCGTCTCCATATACGATCGCCGACCAATCGCCGACCGCTCAATACTGTGCAAACCTATCAATGTAGCGTGCTCGTCCCCGAACTCCACCCGGCCAACTGGGGTTGCCGTCCCCCTTTGCAGTGGCTAGCTGTTTCGCGGGTAGTATGTTACCGGTCGTTGTTTTCCACCAGCGTCGCATTTGGAGCCACTCATGTCGAAGTCCAGCGAGACCCGCAAGGCGAAAGCCGTCGAGTTGATGTGCAAGTACGTGCCGCAGAACGGGCGGATCCTCGAGGTAAGCTGCGGCATGGGCGCCCAACTGAAGACGCTCGCGGGCGAGGGCTACCAAGTCCAGGGGACGAACTACACCAAGTACGAAGAAGAGTTGCCGGAGATCGACGTGACCCATGGCGTGGACATCATCGAGGGCCTGCCCTTCGAGGACAACACCTTCGACGGCGTGATGCTCCTGGACGTGATCGAGCATCTGCGCAACCATGACCGGGCCGTGGCCGAACTGACCCGGGTCTGCAAGGATGGTGGCCATGTGCTGGTGATGACCCCCAACACGATGAAGCTGAATTCCCGCGTGCACTTCCTGTTGACCGGGTTCTTCAAGCTCAAGCGCGCCTTCATCGGCTTCGATGTGGCTCCCCCCGATGCCTTCACCTTCCACAACTACCCACCCCACCTGCCCACCTTCCTCTACCAGATGCGTTCACGGGGTCTGGAACACCAGGAATTCGCGGCCTCCGTCTACAAGCCCAAGTCGTTCCTGTACCTGCTGCTTTTCCCCTTCGTCTGGCTGGCCACGACCTGGACCCTGAAGAGCGAGAAGAATCTGAAGGGAACGCCTGCCGCTGGCATGCTGAAGCAGATCCTCTGTTCCATCGGCGGGCTCTGCGGCGAGTTCTGGTTCGTGGTCGGGCGCAAGACCTCTGCGACTGAAGGAGGCAGCACGGAGTTGCCCCACTGGACCGAAAGATGGCGTGACGAAGCGTGACCGCAGTCCCGCAAGTCGACCCCGCCTTCCTGTCGGCCGTCGTCGATGGCACCCCCGCACTGGTCAAAGTTCTGGGGTCGCTTGGCATCATCCTGGTCCTGAACCTGCGGTTGCGGCGACTCGCCCCGTCGTTGCTGGCGGGCACGGCGATCCTGGCCCTGTGGTCGGGACATGGCCTGCTGGCCGCATTGCACATCGCCTGGGAAAGGGTCAGCTCCGAGGGCCATTGCTCCCTGCTGGTGGTGACCTTCCTGGTCATCTGGTTGAGCTCGCAGATGGCCAAGGCGGGGGCCATGCGGGAGTTGGCCGAGACAGTACGGCGCGGCCTGGCCAAACGCTGGGCCGTGGCGGTTCTGCCTGCCCTGATCGGGACCTTGCCCATGCCCGGCGGGGCGCTCTTCTCGGCACCCATGGTGGGCGACTGCGATCCCGAGAACGCCCTGGATGCCGAGCACCGCACGGCAGTGAACTACTGGTTCCGGCACGTGTGGGAGTACTGGTGGCCAATGTACCCGGGCATTCTGTTGGCCGTCACCATCACCGAACTCGACATCTGGCAGCTCATTCTGGCGCAGTTCCCGCTCTGCGTGGCGGCTTGGGCCGGGGGATACTGGTTCCTCCTGCGTGACGTCCACGTGGGGAATGGTGAACGGGAACGGTTCCAGGTTGGGCGCTTCCTGTTGCTCATGGCCCCGGTGATGATCGGGATCGCGGTGTATGCCGCCTTGCGCGTGAGCCTTCCGGCCATGGCCGAGGCCAATCGCTATGCGCCATTGGTCATCGGCCTTCTCGTGGGCATGGTGTTCCTGGCGATCCAGCGGCCCTTGCCACGCAGGGAGTGGCGCGGCATCCTCCTGCAATCCCGAACGCTACAACTAGCCATGCTGGTGACGCTGGTGCGCGTCTATGGCGCCTTCATCGAGGCAGAGGTGCCAACCGGGGGCACGCTGGTTTCCGCCATGCAGCTGGAACTGGCCGCCTGGCACGTGCCGGCGCTGGTGATTTGCATGATCCTGCCCTTTGCGAGCGGCATGGTCGCAGGACTTGCCGTGGGCTTTGTCGGCGCCAGTTTTCCCGTGGTCATGGCCATGCTCGGGACCGATCCCAGCGTTTGGGACGTGGCAGCGGTCTCCGCCCTGGCCTATGGTTTCGGGCATTCCGGCCAGATGCTGTCGCCCGTGCACATCTGCCTGATCGTCACCAGGGAGCACTTCGACAGCAACCTGGCGCGGAGCATGCGCCGCCTGATCGGTCCGGCGAGTTGCGTCATGGCGGCAGCCGTGGGCATGTATGTCCTGCTGCACTTGCTGGGCGGCTGAGACTTTTTTCGTGTCACGCCAGGCAACCGTCGGGGATTCCGCGTTTCTCATCTCCCAGATGCGGAACGACATGAGGTCCCAATGAAGATCAATCCTGACATCACGCCCCGTGACCTGCAGTCGGCGCTGGCCCGGTTCTGGGATGTCTCGGCACAGAAGATCG
>JABGQJ010000740.1 GCA_018648945.1 Victivallales bacterium | reverse complement strand
CTGGTACCGGTTCGCCGACCAACCGGCGCTCCTCAACGCCGACCTGACGGACGAGGAGCGAGAAGACCTACAGAAGCGCGCGGAGATGCTCCACCGGCACTGGGGGAAAGACAGCGAGTACTTGCCTCCGCCCACAGTCGGGAAGCTGGCCGATATCGACCCGGCGCTGATCGTCACCCCGCCAGCCGGCCTTGAGATCGGGTACGTACCCATCGCCACCGAGCAGAAGGCGAGGGAGTAGCGGGCAGCCCGAGCAGCGCCGACACCCGACACGCGCCAACCTGTCCGCCGGTCCGGCAGAAACCACTGGAGGGGCGGCGGGCTCCGCCGCGAGGGGCGTTGCCTGACGGGAATGGTCTGATGGTTGTTGGTGTCTCTCGTCGCCCATTCCGGACTCCGCGGCGGGGGCCCGCCCTCCCTCGACGGCTGGGATGTGCATCGGTCTGCCAGGTCCCTGGTTGAGGGGGGAGGTGGGGGCTTGGGGGATGCTTGGTTGGTCGCCACGGTAGTTCTGTCAGGCGTCCCTGGTACGGCCACTCTTCTGGTCTCTCTACCAGCTTGCGACGGACCGGGTTCTGCGCCACGTACTCGAGTTTCCGCGCGTAGTGATCCTGGTCGCGCATTTGTGTGTCCCAGCAGTCGTACACGAATGCTGACTTGAGATGGGAATCGGCCAGGCCGGCAAGCCGCTTCCAGTACGTTGTCCAGCTCTTCACGGTGTCGCGAGGCCATGCGTGGGGGGCACAGAAGAGGTGGATGTGGTCAGGCATGATAACGTAGTTGCCAACGACCCACCGATTCGCACTCCGCCAAGCCCCAATCAGGGCACTGGCGGCG
Organism: Victivallales bacterium; assembly: GCA_018648945.1. Next base: position 3,053 of record JABGQJ010000740.1, on the reverse strand, counting down.
TGCCGGTTTGCCAGCAGACAGCGGCCATTCACCGTTGTCACCGTAACCAAGAGAATCACGGGCTGGTTGTGGCGGTCGATCGGCGACGGATGCGCGGGATGGTGGCGCTGTTCGCTCTCTTGCTTGTCCATCGCTCAATCCTCTCTTGGCTGGGCTCCCATTGCCATCCGGCTGTTCGTACACATAGCGTTGCGTTGCGGCGCATTCCAGCTCTCGCGTGAATTCGGACGCTCATCTGGCACCAGTCAATTGGGCTCTGGTGGCCAGGACAAGGGAGGCGGGGTGTGCATCGGTCTGCCACATTCCAGATTGGTGGCAGAGGCAGAGGCGGGAACAGCGACGTTGGTACGGCAGGGGCTACTGGAGGGGCGGCGGGCTCCGCCGCGAGAGGCGTTTCCTGACGGGAATGGTCTGATGGTTGGCGGTGTCTCCCGTCGCCCCTCCCGGGCTCCACCGCGAGGGCGAGGGGAGTCGTCGATTTGTTCTACCGGCTGGTGCTCACGCCGGTTGGCGGGCGGCTCTCGACCAGCTTCCGGCCTTGCCATTTCAGGGTGGTACCGTCGTAGAGCGCCCAGTCAACTAGTTCCGTGCCACGGGTGCGAACCAGGCAGGCCGCGCCGTTGACCTTCAGATTGCCGGTGCTCGCTTCACCATCCGCAAAGACGACCCGATCGGTCCATTCCCCCCAACGGATCTCCGCGCCTACGGCCCCGGTAGTCTGCAGGGGGCGCACGACCGGTTGCGGGACGCCGTCGGTACGAGGGACAAGCACGGCGAGAAGTCGGGGACGGGTGGCGCGGACCGTCCACTGCAGCCTGGGGTGCGAGCCTTCGGTACTGGTCCGGAACCAGTCGGTGACCACACGGCCCTCGTTGGGGTGGACCGGGAAGACGTCGAGCCAAGCCGTGGGTTGCATGGTCTCGGTGACGGTGATCTGTTGGAAGGGCGGCGTACCCATGGTCGCGTCCTTGACGGAGGCGCGGATGCCATTGGGCGGCACCGCGTCGGGGCTGGCCGGGGCCGGTTGGCCCGCCGGTAGCAGCAGCCAACTGGCCCACTCGGCCTGTGGTTCGCGGCTCTGCAACAGGATCTTGTGTTCACCAGCGGCAAGCTCGAGCACCCGTGGTTCCTTGTCGCCCCGGTCGCGAACGGGGCTCCAGCCCCACGGGCCGCGCCCGCCTAGATCCCAGGTCAGCGGGCCGCCGTCGTCGATGGAGACGAAGAAGCTGTCGGACTTGGCTGGCTCGGGACCTGCGGCCCGGACCAGTCCGTAGAGCACATAGCGCCCGGCAGCGGGCACCGAGAGCACCATGGTTGCCGAGCCCGGCTTGGCTTTCGTTGGCGCGGTCAGCGCCTCGCCCTGCATCTGCCAGGGCCTTGTCCGCCACGGGGTACTGGTTGTGTCGAACCGTTGGGTGGGTGGGATGTGCCACTGCCAGGTGTAGTCGTGCGGCTGGTCGTCCTTGACGATGTCGTCGTAGACCACGAGGTAGGGGGGAATCCCTGCCTGTGGGCGGACGAGGAGGAACTGGCGGTCGGCGCGGCGCATGGTCCCGGTGCGCAGGGGTTCGCCGTCGCGACCGCGACGCAGCGTCCAGGCGGGCAGGGCATCCACCCGGACCCAATCGGCGAGGGGGCCGTGGTGGTAGCCGGTGATCCAGCCGTCGCTTTGGTTGTGGTTGGGCAGCGGCTGCCCCTGTCCGTCCACCAGCACGATATTGTGGGCGTAGCTGCTGCCACCGGCCAGCGGATCGCTATCGTTCCCGTAGCCGCTGTCGATGGCCAGATCGGCACCATAGGCCCGGAGCGTGAACGATCCCTTGTCGCTCTGGTCGTGTCCGGTTGCGTGGGGCCCGGCCTCGACTGCGAAGTGAAGCTCCTGGCCATCGTAGCCGGTCCGTGAAACGGCTAGGCCGCGCCCGTGGAAGAGCTGGCCATCGGCCATCGCCTTGGCGGGATTGGCGATAGGCTCGCAGGGCTGGTAGAAGAGGATCTGGTCCAACTGGGTGCCGGGGTCGGCCGTCGCCACGTCCTTGCGCCCCGGTCCTTCGTGCCAGACCCAGCCCATCAGGCCGGCCAGCGCCCCATAGCTCAGCGACCGCTCGCCTGGCACTTCGCTGAACTGCACCAAGTGTCCCAGTGGAGCGGTCAGGGTCATCGGTGTCTGCCGACCCGTGATGGCCGGTTCCTGCTGGGCCAATTCGGCCAGGCGACCAGAGAGGAACATCAGGATCGCGGACCGGCCCTGACCGTGGCTGCAGTCGGAGAGATTGTTCCAGCGTCCGCCGCCGGGCAGCGTTTCGGTCACCAGCCAGGGGGGCGTCAGTTGGAGATTGGTCTCCAGCAGCAGATCCCCCCGCCCGCTGTCCCGGAGCGCGGTCATGAAATAGCAGGCACTGTCCAGCCCGTAGGCCAGGTAGTTGGGACCTTCGTGGCCGCAGCCGTCGCGGTCGATCCCGAGCGTGAGGTAGTCGCGCAGGTAGCGGCGCGCATCGAAGAGAAGCATGTGCTCGCCCAGGAGCGTCTCGCCCTCGACCGCGAGAACGCACAACCCCATGGCACTCATGATGCCCGGCGCGAAGTTCCAGACGCGATTGAGTGGGCGCCGTCCCCAACCTGCCTGCCGGGACTCGCCGTCGATCAGCAGAATGTGGGCAACCAGTTCCCGGCGCACGGCATGGCGCTGTTCGGGAGTCATGGCGTCGTAGAGCCAGTCGTAGGCCAAGGCCAGACTGCGTGGGTAGAAGGACTTCAGCATTCGCCGCCCGCCGTCGACCAGCAACGGCTCGTCGGCGGTGATGGTAGTTGCGGCCTCCACCAGGGCCGTTACTCCAAGGTCCGCGAAGCGCTTCTCACCGGTCAGTTGCCACGCGGCGGCCAAGTACTCGATGGTTGCTGCCTCGCGGCGGAGCTGGACGCCGAATCCGAGGCGTTTGGCATCGCCGGTCAGTTTGGGGTCGATGCGGGTTGCCAGGGACTTGGCGAGGGGGTTCTCGGCATCGTAGCTCTCCGCCAGCCGTCGCATGGTCGCGAGGAATGCTCCTCTGGCGATG
>JABGQJ010000074.1 GCA_018648945.1 Victivallales bacterium | reverse complement strand
ACCCGATCTCGTGTTCGTCATGTTTGGCGTCAATGACGAAAACCGGCGAGGAAACGGGAACGGCGTTCCCCCGGACCAGTACGAGAAGAACCTGACAGAGCTTGTGACAAGGATACGTGGCGGGGGAGGAGAGCCGGTGCTGATGACCACCAGCATGAAGAATCTGAAGTGGGAGGCCACGGTCGGCAATCTGGATGAGTATGCCAGCCGGGCGCGAAAAGTGGCGGCGGCGAACAAGGTCTGCCTGATCGATCACTTCAGGGCCTGGGAGGACCTTCCGAAACAGGGATACAACTACATGATTGCCCTGAGCTCATGCATCAATCACCCCGGGGCCATCGGGCACGAGATGTTCTTCCAGGCAATCCGGGCTCTGCTTGAAGGGGAGTGATGACAGGTTGCGGACAGGCTTCCTGTGACACCCCGCGTGGTCGAGATCAGGATGGTTGTTCCGCAGCATTCCCGGCCCACCACCACCAGAGGCTGAAGCAGCAGAATTGGTGCCTGAACGGTGAGTTCTGTTGACGACAGAAGAAGGCGGCAAGAGACATGACGCTGAACCGAAGCACGGCCCAATGGTGACGCCGAACGCCTTCCCATCGCGGGCCGGGAACGTCACGCACCTCCCTCAGGGCGCGAGTAGACGAGAACCTGCGCTGTCGGCCAGATCCCGGTTTCGGCATCAAACAAGAGCGCCCCAGTTGCGGGAGAAAGGGGGCATCTGGCGAGGACCGCTGGACGGGGAGCCCGCCACCGCTGGCCAAGCAGAAGAAAGGGGCTACAGCATGGACTTGCGCCGGTTTGGGTTACATGGTAGCGGGACGTCGATTCCGTCAATCGTCGTGGCATCTCGACAGACGTTCATTTCAGCCCCGGAGAGACAATGAAATCGTCCTGTGCCTTGCTGAGTTCCCTTGCCGTGGCTTGTGCGGGCCAGACGGTTCCGTGGCATATTCCGGAGGCATCAACCCGTCAGATCATCGAGATCACCAGCCCCGTGCCCCGCGAAAACGCACCGGTTACGACCTGGCTGGTGGGTGCGGGGCAGTGCCGTCTGATCTTGCCGGAGGATCCGACCAAGCCATTGCCTTGCTACGTGGGGGGGGACGCGGTGACGTTTGTGCTGCCGGGTACGTTGGCACCGGACCGGACGCGGACGGTCGTGGCCTACCGTGCGGAGGGGGGTGGATGGCAGCCATCCCCACGTCTGGCGGCGATGCCGGAGCCCGCCGATGATTTCGCGCGCATCGTGTTGGGGCGGGCGTGGGATTTCACGGCCGACCAGTGCGGCATTCAGCAGTGGGGGGACCGTCCGGACCATATTGGCAAGGTCGCTGTCGAGGATGGCTGGTTGCGGGTGCCGATCACGGGTCCCGATCCGTATTTCGTTTGGGGGACCATGTTCGGCACGCCACCCGCGGACGATCCGTTCAGACTGGACTCGTCGCTGTTCGGGGTGCTGGAACTGCGGGTCAGGCAGAGCGCCCCCGATCAGACCTGGGCCTACTTCACCACCGACGAGACCGGTGCCTATCGCAAAGGGGGCTTCCGGGTGCCGGGACTGGGCCCGCAGACCGTGCGCATCGACCTGGCCAAGGCCCAACCGGCCTTCTGGGATGGCCGCATGTTCCGGGCGTTGCGCATCGACCTGCCGAAAACGCCCGGCATCACAGCGTGGGTTGACTATGTGAAAGTCCTGCCGCGCGCCCCCGGAGCGAGCGTGGTTCCACCTATGACTGCGGCGCAACTGGCCACCAGTGCCGCCGCCGCGCGTTGCGAGATCCAGGGGGCCGAACCCACCCAGACTGCCAATACCGGGGGGGATTGGACCGTGCGGGTGCGGGATGCCGAGGGACGGCCCATGCCCGCTCGGCCCCTGGCGTGGCTGGCCCTTGTTGAACGGCATGACCAGGAGCTGACGAGAGCACGAGGGATGGCTGTGACCGATGCCGCCGGCTGTTTCACTGCGAACTTGACCATGCCGAAAACAACCGGAGCGATTGCCCTGAGCATCGGCTTGGCGGATGATCTTGGCCATCTGGGCAAAGCGGCCAGGATGGCTGTGACCGTAACCCCGGCGGCCTTGGTCGCCTACTCCCTGGGGCCCGACCGGCACTTTGTCCTCAGTACCGATCCGACGGTCCGTCTCTCGGTCTGGGGGCTCGACGAGTTCGGCAATCGTCAGCCGGTGGATATTGCGGGGCCGGTCTGGCGGGGCGTCGTCCTGCCGCCGAAGCCCTTGCGGGGGATGCCGGCGGCAGTGTCCGTCACATTGGCCGAGACGCCGCAGATGACCACTGTCATCACTCTGACGGACGCCCAGGGACGTACGGGGCAGACGTGCTGTTCGGTCGTGGCCCCCATGCCCAAACAACGCCGGGACACCATAGCCATCGGCCCCAATGGCTATCTGCAGCATGCCGACGGTTCGCTGTTCCTGCCTCTTGGCGGTCTCTACGCGAACTGGCCGCATGGCCTTCCCAAGGAAGACGGCCGCCTGGAACGCAGCGTGGATCTCTTTCCCTGCGGGCCGGCGAACTACCGCCACGGCTATCCCTGGCCGCCGGAGGTCGAACAGAACGTCAAGGACTACTTGGAGCACTGCGCTTCCCGGGGGCTGACCGCGTTGCGGCTGATGTTGCGCAATATGGACTTGGTCGGCAAGGTCGATCACACCCAATTGCAGGCCGTCCTGCATATGTTCGACCTGGCCCGGCCCCTGGGCATCAAGTTCAACGTTGCGCTCTGCGAGGACTACGTCAAACCGCCATATGGCAACCGGCTGATTCTGGAGAAGGTCGTCCTGCCCCACTACCGCGCGGAAGAGCTGGCAACGCTGCCGCCACATCGCCGCCGTTTCCTGGTGGAGAAACGCCTGTTGCGCAATCCCTACGATCGCTATGTCGATGCCGATGTCATTGCTTGTCAGAAGGACTACTTGCGGGAGCTGCTGCCCATTCTGGCCGGCCGCGAGGAGGTCTTCTGCTATGAGTTCGAAAACGAAATGGTCAGGCCGCCCATGTCATGGTGCAATGACATGGCGGACTTCATTCGTTCCATCGATCCGCATACACTGATCCTGGCCAATCCCCATCCCATTCTCTGGCCGGCCCCCTTGCAGTGGCGGGATTCGCATATCGACCTCTTCTGCGACCATCCCTACAACTCCGGGACCCCCCAGGCCGACCGCGGTGTGTTGATCTTCACCCGGGCCAAATGGTGTCTGGCTTCGGGCAAGCCCTCACTGACTGGCGAGGGCGGCGTCTTCCCGGTGTCCAAATGGGGCAAGCTGGGCGTGTCGTACGAGAACGTCATCGTTCCTCAGGGCAGGCGCTTCACCAGGGATCAGGTCTGGATGGCCCTGACTGCGGGATTCAATGGCGTGATGCACTGGACGGTCCAACTGGATGCCAAGGCCGATGAACTGGGCAAGCCGACTCGGGTGTGCCAGGCTTTGGGAGTGGACTTGCGGAGCTTCCGTCGTGCCAAAGCACCCGTGGCCCTGGCCATGCCGACGGATGGTTCCCTGAATGAGAAGTGCTATGCGCTCATCTGGGAACTGATGAATCGCGGCGTGAACTTCGATGCGTTGCCCAAGGACGAAGCCGCCGCATACCCGGTCGTGCTGGACTTGGCCAGCGCAGATCCAGACAATCTGCCGGACCTGCCAGCCGTGGCAAAGCCCGCGCCGGGGTATCAGGCCACGGCTCTCGTGGCCGAGGACGGGCAGACCCTGATCTACCTGCGCAACGCGGCAGCAGTGGGTACCCCCGACCCGGCCGTGAAGGCTTGCCACGTGCGGGAGGTGAAACCAGCCGTGCCGGCATTGTCCTTCGACCGTTTTCCCTGGACCAGGTACGCTATCTACGATCTCGATGCCGACCGTCTGGTAGAGCCCGTGCGAACCGCCGATGGTCTGGCCCTGCAGAAATCCACTCACGACTATGTCGTCTACCTGAAGTGACTCTCAGTCAAGAGCGCTCGCGCCCGCCGTCCATGCTCTGAAGCCGCGGAACACCGTGCGGGTCGGTTCTCCACCCGAACCGATCCATGCTGGAAGGGCGGCGGAAGGGCGCTGGCACCGACGAAACAGACGGCGCATTCGGGTCACACTTACGCAAGCGAAACGGTGATCGAGCAGTCCACATGACAACACCAACCGACAGGCTTCCCGGCCCGGCCGAGTCGCGACTGCTACGCCGCCACGGCATGAAGTCGGCGGCCCTCTTTTACGCAAACCGGAACGAGCCCTTGATGCGCCGGGCGGCCCGGGTCGCCCGAGCCTGTCTGGGACGCGCCCGTCTCCCGGAATACACCGGAACCCATTTCTACCCCCCGCCGCGCTGGGGCCCAGGCCTCCCCGACGACGATCCCGCTGGGCATGGTCTTCGCATCAGTCGCCGCGGGCAGTTCCAGTGCGATGGTGCTGCCTTCGGGCGGCTGGTCGAGTCGTTGGAAGACCCGTTTGAGCAGTTGCTGCTGCAACGCGTGGCCCGGGATGCCGGTGCCTTCAACAGCGGTCCACAAAGCGCCCGCTACGCCCACGGCGGCATGCACTGGGTGGCGAACTTCCCACGCCTGCTCGGCGGAGGACTGGAAGGCTACCACAAACAGATCGTGCATCGCGCGGAGACTGCGGATCTGCTGGAGGAGCAGTCGTTCTGCGAGGCCATGCTCGATACGGTCGAGGGTCTTCTGGCACTGGCCGACCACTGCCACGCCACTCTGGTGGAGGAACAGCGTAGGCACGATTCTCCCAGGCTGAGTCGCCTGGTGGATGCGTTTGCTCACGTCCCCCGCCGTCCGGCACGCACATTCCACGAAGCGATGGTCAGCATCCGCTTCGCCATGGGGGTCGGGTGCGGTGAACCGGGGCGGCTCGACCAGTACCTCTGGCCGTTCTATGTTCGGGACATCGCCGAGGGCGTTTTGACCCGCGAAGAGGCGCTTGAGCTGCTGGACGAACACTTCGCCGCCATCGACGGGTGCGTCTCGTCTCCCGGTGCCTGGCATCTGACCCTTGGCGGCAGTGATGCCGAGGGCCAGCCAGCCTACAACGACCTCACCGTGCTCTGCCTGCAGCTCAATCAGCGTTACCGCCAGCCCAACACCAGTTTGCGCGTGCGTCCGGACATGCCCGACGACCTCTGGGAGGCCGTCCTGGACAACCTGCGCACCGGTTGCGGGAACCCGGCCCTGATCAACGAGGAGTTGTACGCGGCACGTCTCCAGGAGATCGGCGGCGTGACCCCCAGCGATATTGCCGACTACGGCTTCGGCGGCTGCACCGAGACCCTGGTCCAGGGGAAGTCCGCCGTCGATTCCATCGGTTCCACCTACAATCTGCTCGATATCCTGGAAACCACCACCGCCACGCACCTGACGCGTTGTGGTTCCTTCGACGTGTTCATGGTGGCGTTCCGGAACGACATCGAGATGACGGCCGCGCAACTCGTTGCGGAGGTCAATGTGCGTCAGGCGTGCCACGGGACCTACCAGACCGACCCGCTGCGCACGCTGTTTGCCGACGACTGCATCGAGCGGTGCAAGGGGTACCACGCGGGCGGTTGCCGCTACAACTTCGAGATCGTGTCCGTCTATGGCATCGCCAACGCGATCAACTCACTGGAGACGATCCGAGCCCTCTACGAGGGATCGCTCGGGGTGACGGCCGAGGAACTGCTCGAAGCCCTGGCCGCCAACTACGAAGGGCACGAAGCCCTGCTGGCGCGGATTGGGAAGCTCGAGAAGTTCGGCAACAACGCCCCCGAGGTCAATGCTCTAGCCACGTCCGTCACCGATCTTGTCTTTGACCGGTTGGGAAGTTCGCCCTGTTGGCGCGGTTCGGGCCGCTTCCTGCCGGCCAGCATCGGTTGGACCGACTTCATTTCATTGGGCAAGCACCTGGGTGCAACCCCCGACGGGCGGCGTAAAGGCGAGCCGCTGGCCGACTCCACGGGCCCCACGCAGGGCACGGATACGCGCGGGCCGACCCAGGCCCTGCTTTCCACGGCCGCCGTTGCCCAAGGCAAGGCCCTCGGGACCTGCGTCCTCAACCTGCTCCTCGAGCCGCAGGCATTCGACACGAAGGACCAACGCGAGAAGCTCAGAGCGCTCTTCACGACCTACTTCACCCAGGGCGGCTCTCAGCTTCAGATCAACGTCGTTGACGAAGAGGTCCTGCAGGACGCCTACGACCACCCCGACAAGCACGGCGACCTCTTTGTCAGAATCGCCGGCTACAACGATTACTACGTCAAGCAAAGCCGCGACATTCAGGCGGAGATTCTCGAACGGTCGCGGCATGGTATCGAGAGATAGAAAGGGCAGGGCGATGGACATCAAGAACGTTCTCCTGACTGGCGGCTGCGGCCTCACCGGCCGCCTACTCGCGGGCATGCTGCGGGACACCTACTCGGTGACCCATCTGGAGATGAAGGACCCCGACGACGGGCTGCCTTTCATCCAAGGTGATCTGCGGAGTCCGCAGGCCGTGGCCAAGGCGTGTGAGAACATGGATGCGGTGCTCCACGTGGCGGGCCTGCACGGCGCGGCCTGGAACCGGCTTGGCGACGATGTGGGTTTCGAGGTCAACGTCGTCGGCACCAAGAACATCCTGGAAGGCGCGGTCAAGGCAGGCGTAAAGCGGGTGGTCTTCACCTCCTCGATCTGGGCCAGCGGCCATGGTTCTCCGGCGCCTCCGTATCTGCCGATGGACGAAGCGATGCCGCGCGAGCCGGCCGAGCTCTACGGCCTGACCAAGATCCTCGGCGAAGCCATGTGCAGCTACACCAGCGCGACCAGCGACGTGAGCACTATCGTCCTGCGTCCCGGCGGCATCCTGCCGCTTGAGAGATACGCCCCGCACCATGCGGGATTCCTGACTGCCGCCGTCTGCGTCCACGATGTCGCCCAGGCCCACGTCCTCGCCCTCCAGGCACCGTCCGACATTCGCCACGAGGTCTTCATCATCGCCGCCGATTCGCCGCTCTGTCAGGTCGATCCCGACGCCTACACGCGCGATCCGGTCGGCACCCTCGACAGCGTCGTTCCTGGGGCGGCCGCTCTTGTCGAAGCTGGGGAGCTCAAGCTCGACCCGAATGCCGAATGGTACACCGTCGCGAAGGCCAAGCGTGTTCTAGGCTACCGACCGCAGTATGGGTTCACACTGGAGTAGCACTCCGGCCAGTCGCGAACACGCCAGCCAACGCGGATACAGCAGGAGACCACAGATGCGACTCGAAGGCAAGAAGGCCCTGATCACCGGTGCCAGCCGAGGCATCGGCAAAGCCATTGCCCTAACCTATGCCAGGGAAGGTGCGGACGTCGCGGTGACAGCCCGCACGACGGCAGCGCTTGCCGATGTCGCCCGCGAGGTCCGCGCCCTCGGGCGCCAGGCGCACTGCATCGCCTGGGACATGCAGGACTTCGCCAGCGTCGATGGCAAGCTGGCGGAAGCCCAGGAGTTGCTCGGTGGCCTGGATATCGTGGTCAACAATGCGGGCGTCACCGGGCCCCCAAAGAGCCAGAACCCGACGCCGGAGGAGACCTACGACTACGTCATGGATGTCAACTTGAAGGCTGTCGTCCTCATCTCTCGTGCCGCCGCCAAGCTCATGGAGCCCCAGCGGGGCGGCGTCATTGTCAATCTGTCGTCGGACGCGGGCATGCGGGGCGCGCCGAGCCCTTACGGAATCTCGAAGTGGGGTGTGATCGGTTTCACAAAGGGCCTGGCCAAGGAGATGGCCCCGCATGGCATCCGGGTCAACGCCATCGCCCCCGGTCCCGTTGCTACCAACATGATGGGTTGCGAAGACAACCAACCGAAGGAATGGGGTGCCGGTCCCCTCGGGCGCTTCGCCCTCCCTCAGGAAATCGCCGATGTCGCGCTCTTCCTGGCGTCCCAGGACTCCCGCGCCGTCTTCGGCCACACCATCGTGATCAACACGGCGAACACATGATACGCGCGTAGCGGCCACCACTACTTGGGTTGAGGGGGGGCATGGGGTATGGTTGAGGGCGGTTGCGCGCGTGGGCCCTCTTCCTCTTTGGACCGTTTCTCGTGCGCGGCCAGATCGAGCGCAGGCAGACTGTCGATGTGGTGTATATGAGACCCTATGCATTCCTGGATCGTGACGGCACGGTGATCGTCGAGAGGAACTACCTCGGCGATCCCGCTGGCGTGGAGTTGCTGCCGGGGGCGGCGGACGGCATGCACCGGTTGGTGGCGTTGGGCTATGGGCTGGTGCTGATCACCAACCAGGCGGGGGTCGGTCGTGGCTACTACGACGAATCGGCCGTCCATGCGGTGCACGGTCGGCTGACGGAGCTGCTGGCGGCGGCGGGGCTGATTCTCGATGGTGTCTACTACTGCCCGCACCACCCCGATGCGGGATGCGAATGCCGCAAGCCGAAGCTGGGGATGTTCCTCCAGGCGCAGGCCGAGCTGCCGGTGGATGTGGCGCGGAGTGTGATGGTGGGCGACAAGCCTTTGGACATTGGCTTCGGGAAGGCGGTCGGGCTTCGCACGGTCCTGGTGGAGACAGGCTATGGCGCGGCACATGGCGCTGGCGTCGATGCGGATGCCGTGGTGCCCGATCTGCTGGCGGCGGCGGAATGGCTGGCAACCCGGGAAGAGACGCCATGAGCAGCACCCGGGCGCGCTATCTTCGGAACACCTCGTGGATGATGGCGTCCCGCGTGTTCCGGTTGGGGGCGGCGTTCCTGATCAGCGTGCTGACGGCGCGCTACCTGGGCAAGGGCGAATTCGGTGAACTGAACTACCTACTCAGCTTCGTGATGCTGTTCGGGGCTCTCGGCACGTTGGGCTTGGGCGATATCCTGGTCCGCGAACTGGAGGCGTCGCCGGCGGACGAGGACGAGATCCTCGGCACGGCCTTGCTGCTCCGGTTGGGCGGGACGCTGTTGATGACGGCGGCGGCATTGGGCATGGCCGCGTGCCTGGGGCGCGGCTGGGTGGTGGTGGGGTTGATGGTCCCGGTGTGCGCCTTTCAGTTGCTACAGAATCAGGGGCGGACCTTTGAGCGCCGCTTCGAGGCTGGGGTCCAGGCCAAGTGGTCGTCGATCGCTCAGACGCTGGCGATTCTGGCATCCCTCGGCACGTCCGTTGGGTTGATCCTGGCCCGGGCGTCCATGCCCGCCTTTCTGATGGTGAAGGTGCTGGAGAGCGGGGTGTTGCTGGCGGCTTTGGCCGCCTTCCACCGGCGGATCGGGGGGGCGCGGGCGTTTCGGTTCTCCAAGGCGCGGGCTGGCGCGCTCCTTCGGGCCGGGTTGCCCTTGATGCTCACCGGCACTTTTCTGCTGATCTACATGCGGATCGACCAAGTGATGATCCGCCATTTTCTGGACAAGGAGGCAGTGGGCTGCTATGCGGCTGCGGTGCGGCTCAGCGAGGCGTGGTACTTCGTGCCGTCGGTGATCGCGGCTTCCTTCTTTCCAGCGATTCTGCTTGCCCGGCGCGAGGATCCGGTGCGCTACCGCCGACAACTGCAGGCGCTCTACGAGCTGATGACCTGGCTTGGTATCGTCGTGGCCGTGCCTGTGACTCTCTGTTCCGGCTGGATCGTGCGTCTGCTCTTCGGGGCGGAGTACGCCCCGGCAGGACCGGTGTTGGCGCTGTATGTTTGGGCTGGCGTCTTCGTGTTCCAGGCGGTTGTGCGCGGCAAGTGGATCGTGGCCGAGAGCCTGCAACGCTACGCCCTCGTGTTCACGGCCTTGGCGACGACGGTGAACGTGGTGCTCAACGCGATCTTGATCCCCCGCGTGGGGCTCACGGGCGCGGCTCTGGCCACGGTGATCTCTTGCGCCTGCCAAAGCGTGCTTGTGCCCGCCCTGTTCGCCCCGACCCGCCCCAGTGCCGTCGCGATTCTGCGTTCGCTCCTACCTGTCCATTTGCTCCGCGAAGGGACTGGCCTCTATCGCGCGTTGCGCCGCAGGTAGAGGCCTACCGGAGAACCCTGCATGGTTGACAAGATCAAGAAGCTACTTTCGCTCTTCAGCAAGTCGGATTGGCTGCGGTTTTCCCTGATCCTGCTGATGATGTTGGGCGCGGCTGTCTTCGAGCTGGTCGGGCTTGGCGCGATCCCCGCCTTCGTGATGATGCTGGCCCAGCCGGACGCCCTGAGCAAGTACCCCCTCGCGGCACGGGTCTTTGCCGCCATGGGGGTCGACAATCGGGCCGAGGCGCTGCTTGTTGGCAGTCTGGTCCTGGTGGGGCTCTTCGCCTTGCGCACCCTCTACCTCATCGCCAACTACTACATTCAGGACCGGATGATCCGCAACCGCCAGATCGAGCTCTCGCACCGCCTGTTCTCTGCCTACATGACCGCCCCCTACCCATTCCACCTCCGCCGCAACTCCGCAGAGCTGCTGCGCAACTCGACGCAGGAGGTGGAGCGGATCGTTACCGAAGTGCTGAATCCGATGCTCACCGTCGCGCGTCAGGGGATCGTGATGGTCGCAGTGGTGGCGGTGGTGATCTGGGCGGAGCCTTTGATCGGGCTGGCGACGCTGTTCCTCATTGGCTCCTCTGGTCTTGGCTTCCTTGCCTTTGTCAATGGACGCATGAAACGGGCTGGGGAACTGGAGCAGGCCATGCGGGGTGAGCAGTACCAGGCTGTGAACGAAGGGCTTTCGGTGCTCAAGGAACTACGCGTGATGGGGCGGGAAGAGGGCCTGACTAGGCGCTTCCACCAGAGCGCCGAGACCATGGCCCGGCCGCAACGCTTGCGGGACACGGCCCGGCGGTCCACGTGGCCGACCATGGAGTTCATTGTCGTCACCGGTTTGTTGCTGGTGGCAGTGTTCATGATTCGTACTGGGCGGGATCTGGCCACGCTGATGCCAACCCTGGCTCTTTTCACTGTTGCCCTCGGCCGCCTAAAGGGGTGTGCCACCGAGTTCGTGAGTGCCCTGACCCAGGTCCGCTACAATCTGGCCAGCGTGGATGTGGTGGCGGATGACCTGGCCGAACTGGGGGCCAAGGGAACTGTGGCCGTGCCCAAGCCGGCCCAGCCGCTGCCGCTCGGCCCGCACGCGGTATTCGAGCTATCGCACGTCACCTTCCGCTACTTGCCCGACCGCCCGCCGGTGTTGCACGATGTATCGCTACGCATCGAGCGTGGCACCTGCATTGGCCTGGTGGGCCCGACCGGCTCGGGCAAGAGCACGATCCTCGATCTCATCATGGGCGTGCTGAGCCCTGACGAGGGGGAGATCCTGCTCGATGGCGAGAGTGTGCAGCCCCGGCTGCGATCCTGGCAGGCCTGCATTGGCTACATCCCCCAGCAGGTCACGTTGCTGGATGATTCCGTGGCCGCCAATATCGCCCTCGGGGTGCCGCCGGAGGACCGGGATCGAGCCGCTGTGGACGCCGCCGTGCGGGCTGCGCAGTTGGCCGAGACCGTTGCAGAACTGCCTCGGGGGCTGGAAACGCTCGTGGGCGAACGGGGTGTGCGTCTCTCTGGCGGCCAGCGGCAACGCATCGCCATCGCCCGGGCGCTGTACCACCGGCCCGAACTGCTGGTCATGGACGAGGGGACGTCCTCCCTCGACGGCGAGACAGAACGGGCCGTGGTGGATTCGGTGCATGCGCTCAAGGGAGAGCAGACCATCATCATGGTGGCCCATCGGTTGAACACGGTGCGCGAATGCGACACCATTCTCTACGTGGACGGCGGCCGGATCGAGGCACAGGGGACCTATGACGAATTGCGCGAGCGCCATGCCGGCTTCCGCCGGATGACCGATGGCGCATAGCAGGGAGGGCGTCTGTCTCGAACCCTTCTTTGCCCGTATCTTCGCGCGGATCGACGGGGGGCAGACAGTTCGGGATCTGGGGGTGCGCTTGCGTTGCCGAAGGGATGGTGGCAGACTCTATGTGGTGTGTCTCTTACCTGCCCCTGCGTTTGCGGTGCCCTTCCGGATTGGCCTATGCGACCTTTGACCTGTTTCATTGAGACCGTTCCGCTTCTGACCCACCCCTCGGGGCTGGCCAATTATGTGGTCGGCCTGATCCAGGGGCTGGCGCGGGTGCCCGACCCGGTGCGCTGCCTGACCGGGCTCGCCTCCTGGCGGTCGCAGCCCCATGCCACGTTGGCCCGCCGCTGCCAGGATCTAGGCCTGGACCTTGGAATCTCGCGCGTCCCGCTGCCCAACCGCGTGGCCACGCGGTTGCCCCGTCTGGCAGACCTGCTGGCTCGACCCTCGGTGCCGCCGGTGGATGTGGTGCACGCCACCGCGAACTCCTTCTCCTCCTGGTTGCCCGTCAAGTCTGGGATTCGCGTGCTGACCATCCACGACGTCGTCTTCCTGCGCCATCGCGATGGCACGCTGTGCTGCCCCGAGTTGGCGGCGCGCATGAGCGCTCGCCTTCCCGGCGATTGCGCTGCCGCCGACCTCATCGTGACCGACAGCGAGTTCTCCAAAGCCGAGATCTGCGAACTCCTGCGGCTTCCCCCGGCGAAGGTGGCGGTGGCTCATTTGGCCTCTTCGCTGCCGGAAACAACTCCGGGCGAGGCCGTTCCCATGGCCGTCGAGATCGCCCAGGCCTTGGCGGCGCCCTTCCTGCTCTACGTGGGTTCCATCGATGCCCGGAAGAACATCACCGGCTTGCTCGCCGCGTTCCGAGCCATGCGCGAGGGCCAGCCGGACGCCCGGTTGGTCATGGTGGGCAGGCCGGGCTGGCGTGGTGACGACTATGCCAGGGAGATCGAGGGAACGGCGGGTGTGCAGTGGATTCCGGGCTGTTCCACGCCTGACCTCATCCGCCTATACCAGGCCGCGCGCGGTTTCCTGCTCGTGTCCTGGTACGAGGGGTTTGGCCTGCCGCTGCTGGAGGCCATGAGCCACGGTTGTCCAGCCTGCTACGCGGTTGGTTCGTCCATGGACGAGGTGGCGGGCGAGACCTGCATCGGGGTCCGCCCCGACGACCACGGCGCGATTGTCGAAGCCATGCAGCTATTCTGGCAAGACGATTCCTGTCGTCGCACCTATGGCCTGCCGGGCAAGGCGCGTTCGGCAAGTTTCACCTGGGAGCAGACGGCCCGCCAGACGCTGGCCTCGTACCGCGCCGCCCTCGAGGTCGCGGAGTGAGCCGACGCAACCCAGGAACCTGGTGGTACATTAGCGACCATTCCGAGGCCACGATTGCCCTTCTCAGCTGACGAGGACGAGTTGCCACCCATGACGCCGCGCCGCTGGTTCCCAGCCTGTTCCCGGACCGAGTGCTGGATGTCGGTCCTGCTGGCCCTGGCATTCATCGGCTTCGCCCTGCCGCGCGCCTGGCAGACTGCGGGGCAGGACGAGATCCTGCACTATGTGCGGCTTGGCGACGACCTCTATCGGCACGGTCTCAGCCAGGGCGACACGCTCATCGTGTTCTCGCCCCATCTGTACGGCTTCGCGATTTGGTTGTCCCACTGCGTCTTCGGGGCCGGTCTGGTGCCGGCGCGGGTGCCGGGAATGGTCGCCTGGGTGACGGCGCTCTGGCTTGCCTATCTATGGGGGCGGGGAAGGACCCGGGAGAGCCGCTCCGGGGCCGGTTGGCCCTTGCTTCTGCTGGGGGTCGGTTGCCTGCTTCCTCTGGCCGTGCAGGGCGGGACGATCGTCGATATCGACAATGGATTCCTTGTGGCGCTGCTGTTCTTGCAGTGCTGGACCGTGGACCTCTTGGTGGAGCGGCGCGACTGGCGGAGTTGGCTTGGTGCCGCCCTGGCCACGACGCTGGCCCTGTGGGGGCGGCTGACCACCCCGACGATCCTGATTCCCCTCTTCGTGGCCTACGCCTGTTTCCGGGGATCATGGCGTACTGGCCTGGTGGTTGCCGGTGCGTTGCTGGCGGGATGGTTGGGTTTGGTGGCGACCTGGGGAGCGTATTGCGTGGCGACGAGCGTGCATTTCTCCGGTCCATTCCTCTACCTGCGCGATTCGCTTTTCTTCACGACGGTTGGATCGCGTGGGGCCAGTCTGCGGAAGGTGTTGTTTGCCGGCGTCTATCTCTGGCTCTGGCTGGGTGGTGGCGTGCTGGCACTCTTCGCCTTGGCGACCTGGTGGCGGTTTCGCGAGTGGTGGCGCGAGCACGATTGGCGGCGGGAGGATCTCTTCCTGGGTGCCGGTCTGTTCCTGTTGGCCGGATACTCCGTGGTTGGCGGCACGCTGTTTGGCTTTCCCAAATACCACTGTCCCGCCATCCCCCTGATTCTGGCGGGATGCGCGCCGATCCTGGCTCGGGGTCGCGAATTGCCGGCCCGGCGGGCCTGGTTCTGGCTGGTCGGGCTCATGGGGGCGGTTCTGCTCGTGCAGTACTTCCTGATCGGGGATCCCATTCTGACCCTCCGCCTGGATTTGCGGACCGCGGTGGTCTCGCCCGGCATCCCGGTGCGTCCCGTTCTGCTTCGGCTCGCGATGCGGCTTCTGGCCGGACTGCTGGTCTTGGGTATTCCCTTGCTGATTGCCTGGTGGCGCAAGGCGAAGCTGCTGCCCGTCCTCATTGCGGTGGCCCTTGGCATGAACGTGGGCTTGCTCCTCTTGCAGAACACGGGCGGCTACCAGACCGGCTACAACTACGGCGACAAGGGCGACGCCCACCGCGTGGCGGAATGGCTGCGCGAACGTCTGGCCCC
The DNA here is from genome assembly GCA_018648945.1 of Victivallales bacterium. The sequence goes on along the minus strand of JABGQJ010000074.1, from coordinate 3,400 downwards.
CGATTCCCAGGCCATGGTCCCTGGGGAAGTGGTTTATCTACTCGACCACCCCGGCGTGCCGCATCTGCAGAACGACCAGTGGAAGCATGTCCCCAATCTGCTCCGCGCCCTGGAGCTGCCGCGCATGCGGGCGGCCGGCATCTCGATCATCACCAACGACGCCGAGCAGTACCTGACTCTGATTGCCAACCCCGAGATCCGGGCCGTGCTGGACCGAGAATACACCGAGCACCAGCTTGGGAACTACGTGCTGTTCCTCCGGAATCGTCCCGATGGTGAGGTGTCGCAGCCATGAAGATCCTGTTCCTGGCCACTGACGCTTTCGGCGGACGCGGCGGCATCGCTGCCTTCAATCGCAATCTGCTTCGGTCTTTGGCCACGGCAAAGGGGATGCCGGAACTCGTGGTGGTGCCATGCCGCGTCCCCGATTCCTTCCCCATCGCGTCTCTGCCCGCCAATCTCACCCAGCTTCCGCCCAGCGCCGGTCGTCTGCGCTATCCCCTGGCCGTCTGGCAGGCCCACCGCGACCATGGCCCCTTCGATCTGATCCTCTGCGGCCACCTGTTCCTCCTGCGTAGCGCAGCCATCGCCAGGCGGCTGAACCCGGTCCCCATGCATGCGATCATCCATGGCATCGATGCCTGGGAGCCGCCCAGGCGCTGGTCGATCCGGCGACTGGTATCGCGTCTGGACGGCTTCCTGGCGGTCAGTGCCTTCACCCAAGGGCGTTTCCTGAAGTGGGCGCAGCTGCCCGCCAATTCGGGGCGCATCCTGCCGAACTGCGTGGATCTGGACCGTTTCACCCCCGGTGACCGCCCGGACTACCTGGCCGGACGCTACGGCCTTGCTGGTCGCCGCGTCTTGCTGACCATGGCCCGGCTGGACGCGAGCGAGCGCTACAAGGGGATCGATGAAATTCTTGCCCTCTTGCCCGAGCTCCAGCGCGAGCAGCCCGACCTGGCCTACCTGATTGTGGGCGACGGCACCGACCGCGAGCGGCTCGAAGCCAACGCGCGGGAGCTTGGTCTGGGAGGGAGTGTGGTGTTTGCCGGCTACGTCCCGGAGGAGGAGAAGGTGGACCACTACCGCTTGGCCGACGCCTTCGTCATGCCCGGCCGGGGCGAGGGCTTTGGGATTGTCTATCTGGAAGCCATGGCCTGTGGAATCCCCGCAGTTGCGTCGAGCGCCGACGCCAGCCACGAGGCAGTTCGGGACGGGCTTCTGGGGGAAGTCGTGAGCCCCGATGATCCCGCCGATATCGCCGCCGGAATCCGGCGGGCTCTGGCGCGGCCACGCGGCCGCCCCGAGGGACTGGAGTACTTTGCGCTCGCGGCCTTCGCCGAGCGCGTCCACGAACTTCTGGATCAGTTTCTGACCTAAGGAACCACTCAACGCATGTGCGGAATCGCTGGAATGATTGGGCGGGCCGACCGCGAGACGGTCGAACGCATGACCGAGACGCTTGCCCATCGCGGGCCCGATGCCGCAGGTCTCCAGGCGTGGCCGGAGAGCGGCCTTGCCTTCGGGCATCGGCGCCTGGCGATCATCGATCTCAGCGAGGCCGGCCGCCAGCCCATGCAGAGCGCGGATGGCCAACTGGTCATCACCTTCAATGGCGAGATCTACAACTACCGTGAATTGCGCGCGCAGTTGCGGGACCGCGGGCATGAGTTCCACACCCAGACCGATACCGAAGTTCTCCTGGCCGCCTATGCGGAATGGGGTCCGGACTGTCTGGAGCGATTGCGGGGCATGTTCGCCTTCGCGATCGCCGACTTTGCGCGCCGGGAGGTGTTCCTCGCCCGCGACCGGTTCGGCATCAAGCCGCTAGTCTGGGCTCGTGGCGAGAACTGTCTGCTTTTTGCCTCCGAATTGCGCGCCCTGCTGGCCTCGGGACAGGTCGCCCGCACTCCGGATCCGCAGGCGATCTGGGACTATCTTTCGCTGGGGTCGGTGCCCTTTCCCGCGACGATTCTGCGGGATGCGCAGGCATTGTGCCCCGGCCACGCCATGCAGGTGTCCTTTGCGGGCGAAATCCAGCGCACCTGGCGCTGGTGGAATCTGCATGAGGTGACGTCGGCGTCCCGTCGCCAGAACGCTGGCCTGTCCGCTGAGACCGCCGCCGAAGCCCTGCGCGAGCAGCTGGCCGACGCCACCCGCGCCCATCTGGTGGCGGACGTGCCCGTGGGAGCTTTCCTGAGCGGCGGCATCGACTCGGCGGCGATGGTTGGGTTGATGAGCCAATTGGTTGATCAGCCCGTGCGCACCTTTACCGTCGGCTTCGAGCAGCAACACGCCGACTTCAGCGAGACCGCCGCCGCTCGCCAGACCGCCGAGCACTTCCACGCCGAGCACACCGAGGTGATCGTCACCGACGCCGAGGCGGCGGGGAGCTTCGACGATCTGCTTCAGGCGCTGGATCAGCCCAGCATGGATGGAGCGAATACCTTCTTCGTGGCCAAGGCCGCTGCCGAACAGGTAAAGGTGGTGCTGACCGGGCTGGCGGGGGACGAGCTGTTCGCTGGCTATCCCCACTTCCGACGGCACCGGCTGGCGGCCCGTTTCCCACGTGCTCTGTGCGCTCCGCTGGGGCTGCTGCCGGACCGCTTCCGACACAACCTGATGCTTCCCGCCCTGACCGAGAGCGAGCGCCTGGCCACCTTGCGCTGCCAGATGTACGAACGCGAGAAACGGCGGGTGCTCAATCCCGATTTTCTTGCCGATTTCCAGCCCGCCCCGATGGCGCGTCTGCCCGAGGCCGGGCTGCATGCCGACCTTGACCCCATCGCCCAAGTGTCATTGTACGAACTGGAAGGCTACATGGCCCGGACCCTTCTGCGCGATGGCGATGCCATGAGCATGGCCCATGGCTTGGAGGCCCGCCCGATTCTGCTCGACCATCGCCTCGCCGAGTTCGCTTTCGCCTTGCCTTCCGCCTGCAAGCTCGCAGCAGGGCAGGGGAAGGCCGTTTTCCTGAAGGCCCTCGGCAACCTGCTCCCGGAGTCGGTACTGAACCGTCCCAAGCGGGGCTTCGAGCTACCGCTGCTGCGCTGGCTGGCCGGTCCACTGCGGGATCGCGCGGATGCCGCCTTCGCGTCGGCCGCCGCCCGCGAGCTGTTCACGGATTCCTTCCTCGCCGATGCCCGTCAGCGCCTGCGCTCCCCGTCCCCCAGAGACTTCCGGCTGTGGCCCTACTTCGTGTTGCTGGAGTGGCTCGCAATGTAGGTTCTTTCCCCGGTGCCTTCCACGGCAGGTGACGTGTGCCTGTGAAGCTCTGCGAGGAAGGCGGGGAGGAGTTCGCTCTCGGGCATGGTGCGGACGATCTCGCCGTGGCGAAAGAGGACGCCTTTGCCGTCGCCGCCGGCGATGCCGAGATCGGCGTCGCGGGCCTCGCCGGGAC
>JABGQJ010000739.1 GCA_018648945.1 Victivallales bacterium | reverse complement strand
GGCCTTGGTTCCTGGGGAACAGGCTAAAGCCTGTACTACGAACGGGTTCCGGGTATGTAGTGCACGCTCTAGCGTGGCCTTGGTTCCTGGGGGACAGGCTAATGCCTTTACTACGAACGGGTTCCGGGTATGTAGTGCACGCTTTGGGTGCCCTTCCTTATCACTTCTCAGTCCCAATCCCAGCCCTCCCCCATATCCAGGACCGGGTACTTCTCCCACATCCGGAGCGCTTCCTGACGCCCGATTTCGTCGAGGAGGACCTTCGCGCTCGAGAACGGCCAGTCATCCCATTTCGTGACGTACCCATGCTTCACCGGATTGTGATGGATGTAGTTCCGCGCGGTGAAGAAATGCGCTTCGGAACGTATCCAGCGATCGGCGCAGCAGTGCCAGCACTTGCGGCCCCGCGTGTTGTCCTCGCGGTTCCAGCCAAACGACGTGCTCCCGTGCATCTTCCCGAGGCGTGCGACCACCCCTTTGAGGTCGGCCGTGTCGATCAAGGCATGGTAGTGGTTCGGCAGGGCACACCAAGCGTGGAGGGTGTTGTCTGATGCGGTCAGAGTGGCGCAGAGAACCGTGGCAAACGCCGCCAGGCGCTCGGGATGTCTCCCGACGATTGGCGCATGTTCGTAGTTGGCGGCGGAGAGATGGTAACGGTGGCGCTGCTCCGACCCGAAATGGGGAGGGCTGTGCAGCGGATAGCGGTACAGACGCCGGTACCGGAGTACCTCGGCTTGCTGTTCGACCGTCATTCTGCGCCAGTTGTACATGATGCCATTCCGGGAAGAGGAAGGATGATGTGGGCCTACGAACGGGTTCCGGGTATGTAGTGCACGCTTTGGCGTGGCCTTCGTTTGAGGGAGACAGGCTGGCGACCCATGCGGCGAGCGGCTAGAGAGCGACCTGGGTGAGGCCTTGTTCGGCGGCGTGTTGCACGGTCAGTGCCAGGCGGGCGGCGCGGAGGACGAGGGCCGTGGTCAGGTCGGCTTCCTCGGGGCGCCCCTCGGCGCAGGCGCGGAAGTCGGCGAAGTAGTCGCGGGCATTGGGACTGGCCTCACCCGGAATCTCGCGAGGTTCCTTGTCGGTGTGGTTGGCCACCATGACGTTGGGGTCGCCGCCGCGAATCTCGGCCACGCCCTTGGTCCCGTGGATGGTGAAGCGCCAGTATTGGCGTTGGCTGTAGCCGCAGGCATCGGGGGCGAGGTAGGAGACATCGCCCAGCACACCGCCGCCATTGTCCAGGCGCAGCATCATCTGGCCGCAGTCGTCGAAATGGGGGGCCTGGGGCGTCTTGCCGTTCCACGCTCGCGCCGCGGTTACCTCGGTGATCTCGCGACCAGTGACCCAGGGGATGAGGTCCATGGCGTGGATCCCGATGTCGTTGATCGTGCCGCCATGGCACCCGGGCTGGAAGTACCAGTCGGCGCGACTGCCATACATCAAGGGGTGTTGGCCGCTGAAGCTGACCGTCAGCACCTCGCCGATTTCGCCGGACTGGACGATGCGATGGAGGGTCTGGCGAGTGGGGCCCGCGCGCATGTCGAGCTGGCAGCCCACGGCCAACCCCTTGGCCTTTGCGAGAGACTCTATTCGGTTCAGTTCGTCCAGGCTTGTGCATAGTGGCTTGTCAACCACCACGTGCTTGCCTGCCTCCAGTGCCTGGATGGCGAGGTCGCCCCGTGCCCCGTAGTAGTCGCCGATGGCAACCACATCGCAGGGCGTGTCGGCCAGCAGGTCGGCCAGGGATTCGTGGGTGATCTCCACCTTCCCGGAAGCGGCCAGTTCGACGCGAGTGGCCGCATCTGGCTCGCAGGCGGCGACCAGTTCGCAGGCAGGATCCTGGTGGACCCGCCCCAGCAGGGAGAAGATGTGGCCATGGCGGAAACCGGCAAAGGCGAAGCGCAAGGACATGGTGAGAACTCCTCGGTCAGGCATGGGGTTGCAGGGGGCACAGGAGTATAGGCCGGGGCACAACCAGCGTCAATGCTGGCCGACCCGGAGGACTGCTTGCTGGTAATACCCACCTGCGGCCGCCGCCGGATCGGGGCAGAGGGTGGCTCATTACGTGGCATTTTCCACTTGGAGAGGGTATGAGTTTACCACCACGACAAGCGAATCACCTACCGGAGCATGGACATGGGTCAGAACTCGGCAGCCGAGATGGCGGATGGGGTCCATCGGCCCGTACCGAAGGACGCAATGTGTGAAGGCGCGAGGAAACTGCGCGCCGCTTACGAGCGGACCCCAGGTGCGCCGCTGTATCGGCGGGAATTCGGCTTCTACTGCCTGGAACGCTGGCGGGAACAGGGCATGCCGGAGGGCATCCCGCCCCACGAGCTATTCCACTATGATCCGCCGGGGAATCACAGCCTGGGGCAACTGGGTTGGTGCGCTGCGGCCTTCGTGCCTGGCTTCCAGCAGGAGGTGATCGAGGTCCGGGAGGACGACTGCGAGGTCGCGCGCGACAGTGCCGGGCGGCTTGTTCTCTACTTCAAGGGCCGCCGCAACGGGTTCATGCCCGAGTACCTGGATCACCCCGTAAAGGACCGGAAGACCTGGGAGGAGGACGTGAAGTGGCGGCTCGATCCCAGCTCCCCGGAGCGCTATGCGGACCTGGATCGGCGCATGGCTACAGCAAAGGCGGCTGCGGCGAAGGGGATGCTCATCTGCCAGAATCTCATCGGCGGATACATGTACCTGCGAAGCCTCATTGGTCCGGAGGGTGTGCTCTACGCGTTCTATGACCAACCGGAGCTCATCCATTCCTGCATGGAAGCCTGGTTCGATCTCGCCGACACGGTTCTGGCGCGGCATCAGGAGCAGGTGACGATCGACGAGCTCTTCCTGGCCGAGGACATCTGCTACAACACCGGTCCCCTGATTGGGCCGGACATGATGCGGGAGTTCCTGCTGCCCTACTACCAGCGACTCATTGCGAATCTCCGCTCGCGTCAGATCGACCAGGGGCGGCATCTCTACATTCAGGTGGATACGGATGGCTTTGCCAATTGCACGATCCCCATCTACCAGGAGATTGGAATGGATGTGATGAGCCCCTTCGAGGTGGCGTCGGGGTGCGATGTCGCGGCCGTCGGCCGGGAGTATCCGGAGTTGGTGATGTTCGGCGGCATTGACAAGCGCGTTCTAGCCCGGAGCAAGGCCGACATCGACCGCATGGTCGAGCGCATCCTGCCGGCGATGCGGGAGCGTGGTGGCTACATTCCGACCTGCGACCATGGCGTCCCCGAGGAAGTCCCCTACGAGAACTACCTGCACTACCGCAAGCGGTGTTTGGAGCTTGGCGGCTAGCAGCAACCTGCAGTAGATTCCAGTGTGTTCTGGTTGCATTCCCCATCGGGAGACAGAATCATGGCTGGCGATGTGCGTTTGGCGGATGTCGGTTGGGTCTGGGACGGGCAGGCGATCAATGGGCAGTGGTCGCTCTCGATCTTCGGGGCAGGGGAGGGGACCCGTTGGTTCGGCCTGCGGCGGTGCTGCCACATGTTCCACCGGAACAACGCCCTGTCCATGGAGAAGCTGGCAGATCTGGACGAGGTGGTCTGCGAGATCTCCAAGTGGGATCACGAGCGCGTCGAGCATCCGAGCCATCCGGGACTGGGTGCTCCCATGCGCATGGTCCACGACGGGCGCATGGAGCGGAAGATCGCCGAAGCGGCCAAGGTGGGTCGTCTATCGAACGGCTTCCCCAACATCACCGCCGTCTACGACGATGACCTGCTGGGCAAGATCAAGAACGAGAAGATCACTCCCCGGGAGTATGCGCGAGTCCGAGAGGCAGCCCGTAAGCACAACCCGGACCTGAAACTATGGGCTGTTGTCTACGCGAGTGAACTGGAACCGGCGAGCTGGGACGGCTTCCAGGACTGCATT
>JABGQJ010000738.1 GCA_018648945.1 Victivallales bacterium | reverse complement strand
CGGCATGACCGTGGTCCTCGACAGACCAGCACGGATCATCGTAAGTAGCGAATGGTGCGGTTGTTGCAGACCACCACCAGGCCGTCCTTGGTGGGAGACACAGCATTGTACCCCACGGGACTGTCAAACGCGACCCCGTAGGGTGGCTTGCTCAGATCCCTGGGGTGCACCTGCAGGTACCCACTGGGCTTCCCCTCCGCAGGGTAGACACCACCCGCCACGATCAACGCATTCCGCCCCAGCAACAGGGTCGTGGCCTGGTAGCCCGCAGGCAAGGAATGCCGCGCCACCACCTCGGCCGTCGCCCCCGATTGCACGACGATCTTCGTCCCCAGATCGGTCAGCATGCCCACCACGCCCTTGTCCCAGCTGATCAGCTTCCCCTTGGCGCTTCCCCGGACTAGGTCCATGTACTTCCGGTCTCCTACCCGAGTCCACGTGCTGTTGAGAAAGCCAGCCGGCCCCGGCACCAGCGCGAATCCGGATTTCGGCGGCGTTGACAGGAACGTCTTCATCTCCGCCTCGATCTCCGCAATCTTGGCCTTGTTCTCTTCCTCCCCCTTGGCCTTCAGCTTCTTGATCGCCAGGGCGAACGCGATATGCCCGCGCTTGAAGTTGATCTTCTCGTGCAGGAAGCCAGGCTGGTAGCTCCCGTCCTTGATGCTCAACGGATAGCCCCCGAGGTGGATCGTGTCCCCGACCCTGATCAACAGGTCGTTCACCGTCACGTTGTTCCGCCAGCCCGCCGGAATCACCATGTCCATGTTGTCCAGCAAAGTGTGGTCCATCTGTTTGGACCAGAGCACCTTTCCGCTTTCGGGCCTGAAGGCTCGCACCGCCAGCCCCCCATCGGTTCCCTGCGACCGTCCGGCAGACGCGTAGCCCACACCGTCGATCACCAGGACCGAGCCCATCACCGGCCAAGGAGACTCCACCTTGCCGTAGGAGACCATGCGCTCCTCTCTCGGGGCCATCCTCATCCGCCACGCCAACCGACCGCTGCCGCTGTGCAGAGCATAGACATACCCGTCAAAGGCCCCGAACAGACACAGCCCACGATGCAGCGTCGGGGCACTGTTGATCCGCCCACCAGCCGTAAAGGTCCACTTCAGTTCGCCGTCTTCCATACTATACGCCTGGAGCTGCTGCCCATGCGTGATCGCCACATAGGCCGTGGTGCCGTCGGTCACCGCCGGCGTCACCTCTTCCCTCAGCGAATCCCCCCAGGTTCTGGTGATGTTGGTGGCCGGGTGCGAGCCCAGGACCTGCGCCGTCCACCCGCCCTTCGGTTGCAGCGGCAGGTTGCCCGCATAGGCATTGCTGCGCTCCGCATTGCCCCGGTAGGTGGGCCATACCTTCGGCGCGTCGCTGACCGCCTCGGCCGAGACGGGCAACCCCATCTGGGGTACCGGTACCCTGGCAAACTCAGCCGCCGTGGGCACCGGTCCATTGGGCCCCGCCACCAAGTAGCCGGGGACCTGCGACGGGAAGCAGTTGCAGGAGTTGGGCGGGTAATACAGCGCCCCATAGGCTGGTATCGCCCCGATGTAGCAGCTGCCCCGAGCCCCCAGATAGACCGTGTTCTTTCGGCTGCCATCCCGGAAGACACCACCGCGGCCAGAGATCACCAGATCGTTCGCATACGTACTCGGGGTGCAGGCTTTCCCCCCCTTGTTGATGGGCGTGACGCCGGGGATTTTCTCGCCCGTCTTCGGATCATACACCGACCGGCCCACATAGATCCGCCCGTCGATGTAGTGCGCATACGCCTTGAGGGGACCCTCGAACAACACGTGCCCGTTCTTGGCATTGAACACCGCCGTGTACTGGTCTTCACCCACCGTCACGGCTACCGCGCCATAGCCTGCGGCATCCATGTCGAGCCGGTTCCTCCGCTTCAGCTTGGACTTCTCCTTCAATGGCTTGCCTTCGGCCCGCCAGAGGAACGCCCCCGTCCCCAAGTCCATGGCCTCAACCGACTCGGTGGGCTTCACCGCCCCCTCGCCAGCTGGCGTTTTCTTGATCAGGATGACTCTACCTTCCGAAGCCAACATGGCCGAGGCCACCAAACTCTTACTCCACAGCTTCTCGCCCGTGGTGATGCGGAAGGCCTGCAGGCTCCCCTTGGGGGGATACCGCACCGGCCAACCCCACGCCGACTTCTTCCCCGGGATGACATCCCCGTGCTTCATCGAAGCCACCACCGCCACGCCTTGTTCGATCACCAGCAGAATGGGCATATAGGCGGTGGGTATGCTGCGGGTCAGCTCACCGGTCTTCCCGTTCAGCACCATGAGATGGTTGAGGTCTTGCACGCCGTAAACCTGTCCCGCGACCGCCACCAGGACAGGTTTCTTGGTGTACACCCGGTCCTCCTTCTCGGGGGCGAACAGCTTCTTGCGCCACAGCAACATCCCGTTGAAGGCATTGCGGGCGGTCAGGTACTGGTCCTTCTTGTGCTTACCGGCAAACGTCGGTGCCAGATTCTCGATCACCGAGTCCGCAATCGTATACACCTGCCCACCATTGATAGCCAGGGTCTTGGTGGAGTAGTAGACCGCCTGCTTCCCCTTCTTGGCGCTCATGTTCAGCGGCAACCCGGCATTCCACCGGTAGCCAATGGGCAAGGCCACCTTCTTGTCTGTAGACACGGTATTCCTGTCCGCCCCGTGGTCCTCGTGGGTCCAGTCGTCGAACAGCGGCTCCTTGGGCTTCCTACTCAGCGCCCAACCTCCGTTCCTCCGCCTGCCGACCCAACCCTCGGGCACCACCGCGTTCAGCGCTTCCTCGCTGTCGTAGCCCAGAGCCTTGGCCCCCTCCGCATCGGCCACCAGCAGCACATCAATCAAGGTTGTGCGGTATGGGAAAGGCGAGAGCTTGATCTGCTCAACGGCAATGGCACCCGCAGGAGAGGCTTCGTGGGCGGCCCTCTGGAGGGCGGCAAGATCAGCCTTCCCTGCGGCAACCGCATGCACCGTCAGCCTCCCGCTCTCGGTCAGCGGCCCGGCCAGCTGTGTGACGTCCTCGGCGCTGGCACCTAGAATGACGCAGACGCCACCTTGCCCCCTGAGAGTTGCCAGTAGCTTCTGTGCGGGTACTTCCGCAGATTGGGCCGGCTGTAAGCCACAGATGGTCAATGCCAAGGCAGTCAATAGGTGTCTATGCATCATTCCCTCTAGCAGTCTGGGACTGGCGCCCAGCCACAATGGACCGGCCCGCGAATTCCGCGTGCCGTCAGCAGTTGGCAGTGTGTATGGTCCTACATTCCCCATGAAACTACCCGCGTCAGATGCCGTATTCAACTGCCGTCTGGTGGGCTCGGGTCCCGTCTGGTCCATGGGCTTCCTGCCAGGGGCACCATGTTCGCCCAGGCTTCGGCAACGGTTGACAGGCGGCCGCGAATCGCTAGCTTTGCGGTACCCCGTACCACGCCGCGAGCCACTTCATGGAACTGTAGGAGGGCATCATGCCCCGCCGTCTGTCATGTCCGATCCTGGCCGTAGTGCTTCTGCTCAGCGCAGGCGCGGCCGAGCATCTTGTGCAGAACGAGGCCGAGCTGCTTGCGGTCGCTGCGGCGGCGAAGCCCGGTGACCAGGTGGTGATGAAGGATGGCAAGTGGAGCAACATGCCCCTTGTCTTCCTGGCCAAGGGCCTGAAAGACAAGCCGGTGGTGCTCCGGCCCCAGTCGCCCGGCGGCGTGGTTGTCACCGGCACGTCGTCGCTCAAGATCGGCGGCGAGTACCTCGAGGTGCGAGATCTGGTGTTCCGCGATGGCGTGCGCCCCAAGTTCACCACCCGCGACCGCTCGCACGTCTATGAGAGCGACGTGATCGCCCTCCACATCAACGGCGAGCACCACGCCCGGCACACGCGCCTGACCCGTATCCGGATG
>JABGQJ010000737.1 GCA_018648945.1 Victivallales bacterium | reverse complement strand
CGGGAGGACGGCACTCTGGCGCAGCTTGCCAGCCGTTTCGACGTCCACCCGAACCAGATCTCGCAGTGGAAGCGGGAGGCCCTGGAAGGGCTTCCAGAGGTCTTCAGCCGGGAGTCGAGGCAGAGTCGGGCCGCCGATCCGGCAAAGCAGGAGAAGCGGCTGTTCGAAGAAATCGGGCGACTGAAAATCGAGGCGGACTTCCTGCGGGGAAAATTGGAGCGCTTCAGTTGAGCGTGGCCGACCGGCGGCAACTGATCGAGCGCAACCACGGGTCGCTGGGTATCAACCGGCAGTGCGAGCTGGTTGGTCTGAACCGTTCGTCCTACTACTACGAGCCAAAGGGAGAGACAGAGGAGACGTTCGCCCTGATGGGCGAGATCGACCGGATCTACACCGCCCACCCCTGCTACGGGAGCCGCCGGATCGCGGCGGTGCTGCGACGGCAGGGGATGGCGGTCGGTCGCGACCGTGTCGTGCGGCTTATGCGGCTGATGGGGATCGAGGGCAAACAACCGGGGCAGCGCACCACACGCCCGGCCCCAGGGCACAAGGTCTATCCTAACCTGCTCAAGGGAACGGCGATCGACCGGCCGGGGCAGGCATGGGCGACGGATATCACCTACCTGCCGATGCAGAAGGGAACGATGTACCTGACGGCAATCATGGACTGGCACAGTCGCTATATCGTTGCCTGGGAGCTGTCGAACTCGCTCGATTCCGACTTCTGCCTCCGCGCCCTGGAGAAAGCGCTGGAGGTCGCAGCCCCCCCGGAGCTGTTCCACAGCGACCAGGGGTGCCAGTACACCAGACCTCACTGCCGTGCGCAAGTAGAACGCCCTGCTGCGGAGCGGGGTAGCTGAAAAGCGGTGGATTCCGCATTACGGTTTTCTTCGACCAAGAAGTCAACCGACAGGACGGAACCCACCATGGTCAAGATACAGCCTGCTCTCTGCGACAGCAATGGCGTCACGAGCGATCTCCACCTCGTGGTCTCGGAAGAGTCCGGGCACATCAGCGTGTTTCTTGGCGCTGCGCTGCTGGAGCGGGTTCGCTGCTCGGAGGATGCGCTGCAGTACAAGATGCTGGTTGGTCGGCTGGTGAACTCGGGGTGGCGGCTGGGGGCTCTGCGCGAGCGTTTCGGGCACGACGCCCGGACGATGAAGCGGTGGGCGGCGGCGCTCTCTTCGGACGATCTGGAGTTCGCGTTGCGGGCATTCGGCGGGCGCGGAGCGGACGGAAAGGTGACGCCACCGCTGGTGCGATACGTGCAGCGCCGCTACCGGCAACTCTCCGGGAGCGTGCGCTGCTACCGGCGGCCTATCGGGGCGGAGGTGGCGGATCTGTTCGGGGAGCGGCTTTCGGGGGAGACGCTGCGACGTCTGTTCCGGGAGGCCGACCGGGAGGATGCTGAGGCGCTGGGAAAGGCGGTCGGGGGCACTCCGCGCGAGGCGACCGGTTGCGCGTGCGATCCCCCCGCCAGGCAGGAGATGGGGGATCTGACGCGCAACCAGTCGCCCGATTTTGCCGCCCCGTCGCCGCCCATTCTCGCGGCGGACGGCGCGCGATCCCGGCCAGTCGGATTGCACCATGCCGGCATGATCCTCTTCGCGCTGCTGCTGGAGCTGTTCTGCCGTCGCCGGCCATGGGCGGTGGGCCCGCAGACCCAGTGGATCGGCCAGGTGCTCCAGGGGGCGGTGAACATCGAGCGGAGCCGGTTGGTCACGGTCGAGGACCTGTCCCGCTTCACCGGTCCGGTGGTTCCCGGCACCGATCCGCAGCGCGCCGCGCTGGACGAGCTTGCCTGCCTCGACGCGGTCATGGAGGTCTACGCCGCCAACTCCCGGCTGCTTCCCGATGGCCCCGGCAGGGGGCGCGCGTTCTACTACGACCCGCACTCCAAGAAGTACACCGGCCACATGAAGACGCTCAAGGACTGGTGCGGCAGCAGCCACGGCGTGGCGAAGGTCGTGCATCAGGACATGATCCACACCGAAAGCGGTCGCCCCTGCTTCGTCCAGCACTACTCCCCGTACTACGACCTGCGGGAGCGCTTCTTCATGACCCTGGAGCTGTTCGACCGGCTGTTCGCGCCCGAGGAGCGCTCCGGCCGGATCTTCGTGCTCGACCGGGGCATCTACGGCCTGGAGACCTTCCGCCGGTTCGTCCGCGACGCCGTGCTCACCTGGGAGAAGGACTACAAGGGGGACGGCTGGGAGGGGCGCGAGCCGGAGGTGGTCTTTCAGCGCGCCCGCCCTCGGAACAGCGCGACGGACTTGAAGCTGTACCGCTTCGAGTGCCGCGAGGAACCATGGCGGCGCGATCCGGCCATGCGGCGCATCCTGGTCCGGGCCACCAACCCGAAGGGCCGCACCATCCTCGTCTCCGTGCTCTGCTCCGACCCTGACGCGTCCATCGAGACGATCGTCTGGCTGATATTCAACCGCTGGATACAGGAGAACAGCTTCAAGTACCTCGACCGCCACTTCGGACTTGGGGAGTTGACCAGCTACGCGTCGAAGGCCGCTGCGGAGGTGGCCGGCCAGCTGCGCGACATGCCCGTGGACAGCCCCGAGTACCGGGAACTGAAGAAGCGGCGGGGCGAGGGCGAGAGGGATCTGGCCAGGCAACTGCTGCTCCGCGAGAACTGCCGCGACCGGCTGGACGACGCCGAGGCCAGACTGCGCGAACTGAAGCGCGACGCGCCTGGACTGCTTGCGGAACTCGAAGCCCGAATCGGGGAACTGCGCGGGGCCGAGCCGCTGCACGCCCGCGCGGAACTGGCGCGGGCCGACGACTTCCTGGACCGTGTCGTCGATCAAAGGCGCGGGTTCGCCCGCGCCAGCAAGACCGCCCGGGCGCTTCGGGAGAAGCTGGCGGGGCTCGACGGCAACGTTGCCGACACCAAGGACCGCCGAGAGCGCATCGACGGCGAACTCGCCGAAGCCATACGCGTCGACTCCAGGCTGCGGCTCCTCATCGACGGTCGGTATCGCTTCATCGACACCCGCCGCAAGGAGTTGCTCGACGCGCTCCGCATCGTCGCCGCCAACATGTTCGCATCCCTGGTGGCCGTCTTCCGCCCCATATACGGCAACTACCGCAACGACCACCAAATGCTCAGGAATCTGACCAGAGCCGACGGCTTCGTCCACGCCGCAGACGGAGTGCTGCACGTCAGGCTCTGGATAAAGGGGCGCTTCCAGGCGTGGCAGGACAGGGCCTTCCGGACCTTCCTCGACGAGATCAGCGCCCGCATCAGCGCCGCACGCACCGACGGCCAGCCCAAAGTCAAGATAGAGTTGCTGGACGCCCCGCCCACCTGGTAGTCACATGGCCCCCCTCAGGCAAGGCGTTCAACTTGCGCGAGCCTTGTGCTCAGCCGAGTGAGTTCTGGTACACCGCCCGGAAATTCACCAGCGCCCTGGAAGACCGGAAGATAGCCATCAGTATGTCCGGCGACCGCCCCCTCTTGTGCCCCCAACCCGATAAGCCGATCCCACACTACGCGGGCTGTCGGCGCCATGGCTCGCCCTTCGTCGCTGACGAACAACGCCATGACCCGTTGTGACCTGTTCTCGGCAGTGCGCAGTGCGATGCGCCAGAGCGACCACGTCCCGCTGACTTTGTCTGATACACCATCCAACACGATGCTGCCGAACGGCTGCCCCGGCGCGAACTGAGGCAACCCGCTGGTCAGGCCCCGCACATGGGAGTCTTCAAGGGAGAGCAACGTCGTGCCCGGATGTTCAGCCTCCTGGCGCGAGAACACGGCCCGCCGGAAATTCGTTCCATCCGGCCACACAAGACGGTAGCCAACATCATCGGCTTGGACCTCGCCACCATGGCCTCCCTGCGTGTTCAGATACGACACTGTCATGCGTTCGGTCCAATACGGCA
>JABGQJ010000736.1 GCA_018648945.1 Victivallales bacterium | reverse complement strand
CATGGCGGCATACTGGGCGTTGCCGTCGGCCGTCAGGTGGATGCCATCCTCGGTGACGAACCCCGCGAGTTCGGTTCCCCGCTCGACCATCATGCGGTAGAGGTCGATGAGGGGGGAGCCGGTCGCCGCAGCCACTTCCCGCGTGATGCGGGCATAGGCCTTGTAGCTCTCGATGTGGCCAGTGTCGAAACGGTGATAGGTGCTGAATACCATGGTGCCACCCCGCCCCGCGACCGCCGCCTGAAGCGCCCGCAGATTCCGCCGGAACTCGTCCGCGCTGACCCGCTGTACCCCCTTTGCCCAGGGCACTAAGCAGGCGTCGTTGCCGCCGATCTGGAGGACGACCACGCCGGGCAGTAGTGGCAGCACATCTGCACCGAAGCGATCCACCAGATTGGCGGTGGTGTTCCCGCCAATCCCACGATTGGTGACGGAGTAGGCACCCGGTCGCCAGGCATTCAGTTCGGCCTGGACAATGGTGGGCCAACGTTGCGGTTCCGGCACCCCGCCGGCCTGCGTGATCGACGAGCCAAAGCAAATGACATTGGTGGCCAACGGTACACTCCTGCGGCAGACTCTATTTCACGAGCTTGATGCTGTCGATCTCGACGGTCGCGCCGGAACGGGAACAGGGGTCGAGGCGGAAGGCCGCCAGCCGTCCTCGCCAGCGGCGGTTCTCGCCGACCTTGATTACATAGTCATGGAACTGGCCGTCGCTCTTGAGCTCGACTCTGGCGGCGGTGGCCTCGCTGATCTGGTTGGTCGTCGTCTGCCAGAACAGCTGGACGGTGTCTGTGCCACCTGCCGGGGGAGGCGGCGTGATTCGGATCCGGATGGCGACTTCGCGGTAGTTGCGGGCCCGGACCTTTCCGAGCGGCGTCGACAGGGCGGGATCGGTGCTGCTGGTGACGATCCGCAGCTTCCCATCTTTCGCCTCGAACTCGCCGATCCCCATCATCTTCCCCCAGCCCTGCTGCCCGTCGTTGAAGTCCCAAGCCGTGAGATCGGAGCGCTTGGCCACATCCGGCAGGTCGTAGGGGCCAAGCCCCACGTCGCCAGGAGCGAGATTCCGGGGCCAGCCAGTGGCCGGCTTCTTGCAGAAGGTGTTGCGGACGGATTCGTACATGCCGAAGCCGAACTCCTTGTTGGGCTCGGCGTAGGACCCCTCGCCCCATTCGTTCAGCGGGGCCATAACCATGCGCTTCACCCCCGTCTCATCGGCGAATCTCTTGGCGTCCTCGCAGATACGGCGGAAATCCGGCACGTTCTTGTCGATGATCCAGGTGCCCCGGTCGCCGTGCCAGGGGCGGGAGTGCCAGCCGGTGGAGAGGTTCGGCAGGAAGGGCAGGACACCGGCCTTCTGCCGGGCCTTCCACCAGTCGTAGCTGCAGTCGGCAACGAGCTTGAAGGGGAAGCGGCGGGGATTCTCGGCCTTGCCGCCGTGGTGCATGAAGTGGTAGAGGCTGGTCATGTCGAAACCCTCGTCCTTCAGCCATTCGATGTCCTTCGGGTTGGTGGAGGCCTCGGGCCACTTCATGGAGATGAAGTGGATCCCCTTGTAGCCCGCCTCGCGGGCCATCTGGCGGGAGATCTCCAACAGCTTTTTCGCCCCGCCCGGCTCACCACCCATGTCGCGCTTGAGCCCTGCGGGACTCCAGTACATGACTACCGGCTTGTCGTCGATGCGGTAGTATTCGGGCATGTTGAAGTAGTTGTCAATCCAATACTTGGTGGCGGCGCGCTGGTCTTCCTCGGAATGGCTGCCCTTGGCGTTGTGATTGGCGTACATCATGCACCACTTGAGATACTTGCGGTAGCGCGCCTTCTGATAGGCCTGAATCCAGTGCTCGAGGTTGATGCTGCCCTTGCTCCAATACCAGTCCACCATGAAGAATTGGATGCCGTTTTCGACGGCCCATTTGATCTGCCAGTCCACCACCTCGGGGTTGCGCTCGTCGTACCAGCCCAGGACGGGCTTGCGCTGGGGATCGGTCGCCCGGATCTTGGCCCATTCGTCCATCCTGTACCAACGGGGGAAGTAGAGCGCGCCGATCTCGTAGTCCGACTCCACGGGCTGGGGCTCGGGCACGTAGTTGGCCTTGGGCAAGTCGAGAGCGGGGAGGAATTCCACCTCGCCCTTGTACTCCACGGTCTCGCCCGCGCCGGCGATGGTGAGAGTGAACGGCCCTTTGACGGGGCGCCCGGCAGTGACCTGCAACTGGTGTTCGCGCCGGTCAAAGGAATCCAGTTCCGGCACCGCCTGCCAGTTCTCGGGACCCACGACGCGAACTCCTCTGGGCAACGACAGCTTGGCGATCCGCCCGCCGGCAAAGCTGTCGCCGCCTCGGTTCTCGACCGTCATCATGAAAGCGGCTGGCCGCCCGGCCCGGTTGATGGCATTCTGCAGACCGGCATAGCGGATCACGGGCATGGCAGGGCCGCCCGCCTCGTCCTGGATGGCGATCTCGGCGAGGGTCGTCTTGCCCTTGCCCATGGGGGGACGGAAACCGACGAAGTAGATGTCCTCGGCCCAGGTCTTGTGGCCGGAGAGATCCATGTTGTAGGTGCGCATCTTGCCGTCGGGGATGACCTCGAAGGTAATCTCCTTGCGGGAACTGGCCTTGCTGGATATCCAGCTCACGGCGGCCGTGCCTTCGTTCTCGGTTGCCATGCGGACCACAGCCCAGAACGCCTCTTCCGCAGGGAAGCTCATGAAGGCGCTCTCCAACCATGCATCGCCCATCGGGGCGCTCAGTTCTAGGCCGTTGCGGGTCTTCCGCATGGTCATGCCGGAAGTGGGTTTGAGCCCGTCGTCGCCGGGAAAGGTCCAGACCGGGGGTTTGGCCAAACGCGGGGGCTGGTCCACGCCGACGATGCGCAGCCAGTCCAACTCGAAGCTGGTCTCGCCCTTCTTGGCCCCGTCCGCCCGCGCAAAGTCGAGACGGATCATGATGATCTTCTTTTCCGCGCCCCAGAAGGGGTACACCGAGTAGGTGTGCCATTTGCCGTCGCCATTGACCTGCCAGGACACGTTCTTGCCGGGCGTGAAGCCGCCGTATTGAGTCTCGGTGGTGTTGGAGAAGTAAACCCCGCCACTGCCGCCAAGATCGGTCTTGAGCCGGAACTCGATGCGTTGCCAGGGCGTGGCCTCGATCTCGAACTGGGGGCTGGTGACCCAGGGATCCCAATCCATGATCCGGCCTTTGAGCGAACCGTTCTCGGCCCGGACCTCGGTCAGATGATTCACCTTCTCCCAACTCGCCGCATCCGTGGGCTTGTCGAAGGTCCACTCGACGAGCGTGCGCGGAGCGCCACCCACATAACACGCGGCAACCAATGCCAGCAGGAAAAGGTGTCTCATCGTCTCGTCTCCATTTCTGTGTGGTGGGCAGGAAAGCCAAACGACGGCAGCGCCCCTGGCATGCTGCCGTCGTGTCACTCGCAGTTCGGGGACGGGCCTATGGCCCGCCGTGGCAGAACATGGTGCTGTTCGAGCTGAACTCGCCCGTATTCACCGTCTCCACATGACCGTCGAAAAACGTTACGTTCGCACTGTTGCCGTGGACTGCTGCCGCCGGGCTGTAGGGAGGCTTGCAGCCCACCGTGCAGCAACCGGAACAGCTGCCACAGACGGGGCACCAGTGGCTCCAGGCCCACTCCGAATCCATGATCAACATGGATTCGGTCGGGCGCGTGAAGGCGCCAATGCTGCGTGGTGCCTGTCCATCCGAGTTCCACGCGTGCCCACTCCGGTTGTTCATGGCGTACTGAATCTGGTCCCCCCGCCAACGGGTGGAGCCGTTCGACGGGCAGTCGTACACGCCCCGATCGCCCACGTGGCTGGCAACCAAGTTGAACCACCAGCCGGACTCGACGAAGGCGCCGTTGTGCTGGTAGATGG
>JABGQJ010000735.1 GCA_018648945.1 Victivallales bacterium | reverse complement strand
CATCCCGGCAGCAGTCGTAGGGGAGCTTTGCCACGGAGTTGAGAGAGGCCAAGGCCCCCGCCGCATCCCGGCCATGCATGGGGTTGGCCCCGGGGGCAAAGGGCTGCCCCTTGCGGCGGCCATCCGGGGTGGAACCGGTCTTCTTACCATAGACCACGTTCGATGTGATGGTCAGAATGGAAACGGTGTGCTCCGCGCCCCGGTAGCAGGGGACTTGCTTGAGGGCGGCCAGAAAGTCCTCGGTCAGGGCTACTGCGATGCCATCGACACGGTCGTCGTCGTTGCCGAAGGCGGGGTAGTCGCCCTCTATCTCGAACTCGGCGATCAGGCCGCGGTCGTCGCGCACGGGCGTGACCTTGACGTGGCGGATGGCGCTGAGCGAGTCGGCCACCACCGAGAGCCCTGCCATCCCGAAGGCCATGTTGCGCTTCACCTTGGTGTCGTGCAGGGCCATCTGGAGTTTCTCGTAGGCATACTTGTCGTGCATGTAGTGAATCACATTCATCGTGTTCACGTAGAGCCTGCAGAGCCAGTCGCGGTAGAAGGCGAAGCGGCGCAGGACTTCGCCCTCGTCCAATGGCCCATCGCCGACGGGCTCCATGACCGGCCCCACCTGCTCGCCACTGACCTCGTCGCGCCCGCCATTGAGCGCCATCAGCAGGACCTTGGGCAGATTGCAGCGCGCGCCGAAGAACTGCATCTCCTTGCCAATGGCCATGGCCGAAACACAACAGGCAATGCCGTAGTCGTCGCCATAGCGGGGCCGCATCACCTCGTCGTTCTCGTACTGGATCGAGTCCGTCTCGATGGAGAGCTCCGCACAGAATCGTTTGAACGGTTCGGGCAGACCCGGTGACCAGAGAACCGTCAGGTTGGGTTCCGGGGCCGGGGTAAGGGTCCGCAACGTGTGCAGCATGCGGTAGCTGGTCCGGGTGACCAGCGTGCGTCCGTCCTCGCCCATGCCGCCGACGGCCTCGGTGATCCAGAGCGGATCACCAGCGAACAGCTCGTTGTATTCCGGCGTCCGCAACTGGCGAGCCATGCGGAGCTTGAGCACGAAGTCGTCGATCAGCTCCTGCGCCTGCCCCTCGGTCAGGGCGCCCTGGTCCAGATCGCGCTGGACGTAGACATCGAGGAAGGTGCCGACCCGGCCCAGGGACATGGCAGCGCCATTCTGTTCCTTGATGGCCCCAAGGTACGCGAAGTAGAGCCACTGCACGGCCTCCCGCGCGTTGCTCGCGGGGCCGGAGATGTCGTGCCCATACATGGCCGCCATTTCCTTGAGCTTCCCGAGGAAGTCAATCTGGCGGAACAGCTCTTCGCAAAGCCGGATGTTCTCCTCGTCCATGAGCTCTTGGCTACGAGCGGTCTTGTCGGCCTGTTTGGCCGCGACAAGCCGGTCCACGCCATAGAGCGCCACGCGTCGGTAGTCGCCGATGATCCGCCCCCGGCCATAGGCGTCCGGGAGCCCCGTGACGACCCCCGAACGACGCACCGCCCGCATCTCGTCGGAGTAGACGCGGAACACCCCGTCGTTGTGCGTGGTGCGGTAGCGGAAGTACTCCTCCACCCTGTCGTCCAGTTTGTACCCATACGCCTCGCAGGCCGCCCGAGCCATGCGGATGCCCCCGAACGGGTTCACGCTGCGCTGCAAGGGCCGCGCGGTCTGGAGCCCGACGATGATCTCGTTCTCCTTGTCCAGATACCCCGGCGCGTAGGTGAGGAGGGACGAGACCGTCGAGGCGTCCACGCCCAACACGCCACCCCACTGTTGCTCCAGCTGATGCATGGAGTCGTAGGCGGCGAAGAGGCGGCGAGTCCGCTCCGTAGCCGGGGCAAGGAATGAGCCATCGCCTTCGTAGGCGGCGTAATTCCGCTGGATGAAATCGCGGACGTCGATGGTCTCCTGCCAGTTCCCTGGCTGGAAGCTGTTCCAGGCTTCGGTTCCCATGGAATGCTCCTTGCACATGGTTCTCGCCCGCCTCCCAGCCCGGTCCCGAAACGGGAAACCGACCGCTGGGTGACGATGCGTCAGCCCAGGCGGTCGGCTCAGTTCAGGCAGCTGTCCCGATTCCCCGTGGTGATCCACGTTTTCCGCCAGTCTCGGAACAGTAGAATTGTCAAACATCGACACTGAAACTGTACCTCCCCACTCCTCGCCCTGCAACCCAGTTGCGAGCGGAAGGCAATTCCTGACCGTTTGAGTACGGAATCCAGCAGAATCACACGCAATTGCGGCAATGGCATTGGTTGGCATGCCGGTGGGGCGTATATTATGGGTTCCCAAAGTAGCGGCCGGAGGCAGATCAGCCTGCTTCTGCTACATCCTACAAGGACAATCCCCAAGTCAACGAGGCGGCCCCATGCAGTACGACCGCAACAACGCCCTTCTCCAAAGCTCGATCCCGGGTCTCCCGGAACCCCGCCGTGGCAAGGTGCGGGACATCTATGACCTCGGGGACGAACTCCTGCTCGTGGCCAGCGACCGCCTGAGCGCCTTCGACGTCGTCATGCCCAACGGCATCCCCGACAAAGGCAAGGTGCTGACCCAGATCAGCCTCTTCTGGTTCGAACTGATGGACTGGATGCCCAACCACCTGATCAGCGCCGATCCGGCCGATTTCCCCGCCCCCGCGCAAGCCGTCGCAGACGACTTGGTCGGGCGCAGTATGTTGGTCAAGAAGGCGGGCAGCATCGCTGTCGAATGCATCGCCCGCGGCTATCTGGTCGGCTCCGGCTGGAAGGAGTATCAGGCCGAGGGCACCGTCTGCGGGCTCAAGCTCCGCAAGGGCTATGTGCAGGCCGACAAGCTCGACGCTCCTATCTTCACGCCTTCCTACAAGGCAGAGCAGGGCGAGCACGACGAGAACATCACCTTCGAGCAGACCGTCGAGATGGTCGGCACCGAAACCGCCAACGCTCTGCGCGACAACACGCTCAAGATCTACAAGACCGCCGCCGACTACGCGGCGACCAAGAACATCATCATCGCCGACACCAAGTTCGAGTTCGGCTTTGACAAGGACGGCAGCATGATCCTCATCGACGAGGTGCTGACGCCCGATTCCAGCCGCTTCTGGCCCGCCGAGCTCTACACCACCGGCGCCAACCCCCCGAGCCTGGACAAGCAGTTCGTCCGCGACTGGCTCGAATCCGTCGACTTCAACAAGACTCCCCCCGCGCCCAACATCCCCGATGAGGTGGTGATGAAGACGCGGGAGAAGTACCTCGAAGCCATTGAGCAACTCACCGGCAAGGGTCTGGCCTAGTACCTTCCCGCCGTGTGATGCTTCCGTCTTTCCGTACCGTCCCTAACCATGCGAACCCCAGTAAGGAGCCCGCAAATGAGTAAGTGCACCGCCCTCTTCGAGTCCAAGATGGACGCCGCCAGCCTCGGCAAGCTGATGGCGATCGACAATGAGCAAGTCAACGAATTCGTAGCCAACGCCATCGAGCTAGTCGAGCCGGATTCCGTCTTTGTCGGCGACGACAGCGACATGGATGCCGCCTACTGCCGGATGAAGGCCATCTCTGGCGCGGAAGAGCTTCAGCTCACCACCAACGGTCATACCGTCCACTTCGACAACTACTACGATCAGGCCCGGAAGAAGGAAGTCACCAAGTACCTGGTGCCTGCCGACATCGACCTGGACAAGAACCTGAACCAAATGGAGCGGGAAGCTGGCGTCAAGGAGATGGACGATCTCCAGCGCGGTTCCTACAAGGGCCGGATGATGTTCATCCGCTTCTTCTGCCTGGGCACGACCAACAGCAGCTTCTCCATTCCCTGCCTGCAGATCACCGACAGCGCCTATGTGGTCCACTCCGAAGAGCTGCTGTACCGTCGCGGCTACGAAGAGTTCAAGCGCCAGAGCGCTGCCGATCCCGGCTTCGAGTTCTTCAG
>JABGQJ010000734.1 GCA_018648945.1 Victivallales bacterium | reverse complement strand
CGTACATTCCATGCACGTAGTCGTGGTAGTACTCCCCCTCGCTGTATACCACGTGGCCGAAGTCGTCTTGGCGGAAGCGGTTCCGGCAGTAGATGGCGCAGGGGTAGTAGTAGCTCGTCTCGCCGATCATGTAGGTCCTGCCCGTCTCCTCGACGGTCCGCACCAGGTCGGTAATCTCCTCCACCGAGATTGCTGATGGCACGGCGGAGTAGACGTGTTTGCCGGCGCGGAGTGCCTGCACGGCTTGGGGGCCGTGCAGGTGGTGTTGGGTGATGATCGCGATCGCGTCCACGTCCCGCGTGCAGAGCTCGTCCAGCGATGCGCAGTGGTCGGCGATCCCGAATTTCGCGCATTTGGCGGCCAGTTTCTCTGCATCGAGGTCGCAGAGCACGACGTTCTCCACCTCCGGATGAGCCTTGAAGAGGGGGATGAAGTGCTCCGCGAACGCACCGACGCCACAGATGCCGATTCGGATAGCCATACGATAATGTCTCCTTCCTAGTACAGACTACTTTTCGGGCGTGCGCTCCAGCAGGACGGAGCCGTAGAGCGTGTGACTCTTGTCGTTCATGATCCCGCTGAACAGCTCCAGTCCCCG
Organism: Victivallales bacterium; assembly: GCA_018648945.1. Next base: position 3,309 of record JABGQJ010000734.1, on the reverse strand, counting down.
GCGAGGGGTGCCGGGACCGTCGCTGTCGTTGACCAGAATGGCGATGCCCAGTGGCTTGCCCGGACGCGGTCCATCGAGCCCGAGCTGCGCCCAGGGGATGGCGATCCGGTAGTGGGTGATGTGGGTCGCGTCATCGCGGTCGATCCGGGCCTTCACGGTGGTGCCGACGTCCCCGGTTGGCAACTCGCCCTCGCGGTGGGTCCGGTCACGCCATACTTGGTTGCCATTCGGCGTCCTGGCGACCGACAGCTGAGTCACCTTCTTGGTGAACACACTGGCCAGCGGCTCATACAGGGCATCGAGCTCGGGATGCGTGTCGAAGGCGAGCTGTAGGCTGTCCTCACGCCACACCGTGCCGTCGCTTCGGGTCTGGTGGAAGACATCGTCCTCGACTCGGACGTCCACATGGAGGGCATGGCCATCCCACTCGAACCGGGCTTGAGCCTTGTCCATCTTGCCAGACGATCCGGCGCCCTGCCAGGACGCGCGATTGGGTAGTTTGCCGGCCTTCCCGGTGCCGGTTCGCTCGTGGGCGCTCAGGAAGCAGAGGCGTCGTCGGAGCACGGTCTCGGCCAGGTGTTCCCCCCGCACTTCCACGCGGATCGGGATCTGGCGGGTTGGGTCTGTTTCCGCCAGGCCCGGCAGAGGAATGTCAATGTCCAGGTCGGCGCCCCCAGGCACTCGGGAATCCAGGCTCTTTGCCGGCATGCCCAGGACCCCCGCCGACACCGTGAGGGCCCCCGTGAGTTTGCCGCGGTTGCGGATCGTGAGCCGGGCACCCGGTTTGCCGTCGAGGAGGACCGGACCGACCCCCAGTACCTCGATCGGCTCCGGAATGACCACCCACTCCACCGACCGCTGGGATTTGCCAGCGTCGTCAGTGCCGGCCACGCGCACGGGAAACGCTCCCGGTTTGGTGGTTGCGGGCACGCGCAGCACAAGGGCGTTGCCGCCGCCGAGGGTCGCCGCAATCGGCCCAATCGCGACTGCCGAGGCGAGGGTTGCGTAGGCGGGGAGCGTCGTTCGTGTCTGCTGTCCGGCGAAGATCTCCCCGACCACACGTTCCAGCACGGGGCGCTGGTGGAGATAAAGGCTGGGTTCCACGCCGTGGATGTAGATGGGGGCTGGGCCGACTCGGACCGAGGCCAGCCCGGCGGTGACGGCAACCGCTGTGGTCCGCCCCATGAGGTCGGTCACGGATACGCTGGCCACATCTCCAGCCGGCAGATCGAGCCGGTGCTCGTTCTCGACCGCCCACAGGCAGAGGACCGGGGCGTCGCCCCGCGCGAACACATAGCCCCACACATCCCGACCGAAAATCCGGAGTTCCGAGACCGGGCGGGTGCCTTCCAGTTGATCGATGCAGACGGCCAGCGCGGGGGTGGCTGCCTTCGGGCTCAGGCCCGCCTGCGGCCCCCACTTCAGCTTCTTGTCCAGGTTGTAGCAGATCCCGTAGGTCGAGTTGTTGCCCGGGTAATCGTAGGAGTAGAAGGGCATGTAGACATCGAAGCCCTCCCCCTTCAGAATCATCGCTGTCCGGACATGCCAGCGCGCATGTTCCTTGTGGCGGTCGGTGGTGCCGTACTGCGAGCGGTAGCCCAACTCGGAGCAGATCAGAGGCAGCTCGCGTCCCGGCGCGTATTTCGCCAGTTCAGCCCGCAATTCCCGCGTCTTGCCGACGATCCCGCTGCGCTCCGGCGGCGGCGTGTGGTAGCCGTGGCAGTTGAAGCCCCCGAGCAGGTCCATCAATCCCCCCTCGAAGAGCGGGACAAGCCAGGCGAAGCCAGTGATGTAGCTGGAGACACACGGGCCAACGAGCAGTCCCTCCGGATCCTCCACATCCAGGATTCGCTTCGCGTGCTGGTAGAGTTCGATCACATCGGCGGGATGGTAGACGGGCTTGTGAATCCCGGTCAGAGGCCGGTTCAGATTCGTCTCCCAGCCCACGTCGTAGAGTCGGTGGCGCATGTGCGGATAGCGCAGCTTGCGCAACCGTATGTAGTCCCGGAAGTAGGCATGAAAGTCCTCCCAGTCGGCAAAGCCAGGCGCCTTGTCCGGGGTCTTGGATTTGGCCCATTTCGGCACGTCGTGGGAGATGTTCAGGTTGTTGAGAGTGAGCTTGGGGGCCTTTGATTTGGCCTCAGCCATCGCCTTGCGCGCCCATTCCGCCGTGCCGTCGGCGCGCTTCGGACGCGTCTTCTCGTCCCAACTCCAGCGACCGCTCCCGGAAATGCCCCAGGCGGCACCGATGTAGTCGGAAAGGAGGGCTCCCTCGCCGACCGAGTGATCCCCGTGCAGCCCGAAGAACGAGCGCTCGCCCAACTGTTTCATCCGCTCGCGATTCTCCTGCAGCGACCGGGGCATGACCGCAAAAGTCCCGCGCCCCTGCGGCAGGCTGCCGACTGTGCGGATGCAAGAGTCGGGCGTACGTCGTGCGCCCTTGGCCGTGAGCCAGTAGGCCCTGACCTCGTAGTAACCAGGTGCCGTCGGCTGGAAGGTGGCCGCGTAGTCACGTTGGCCACCGACCAGGGCCACCGCTTCCTTCTCTGCCGTCGTTCCGAAGTAGTCCTGGATCTCGTACTCCAGGCGGACAGCATTGGGGGGTGCTGTCTGCTCAACGGTGAAGCGCAGCTCGACGTCCTGGCCCGGCTCGAACAGACTCAGATCGGGATGGTTGGTGCGGAAGGTGACCGTGTGCTGCATGGTCCTGACCTTGTAGAGGGCGATGGAATCGACATACAGAACATTGCCCGTCGTTCCCGCACCGCCCAGTCCAATGCCTGTGATTCGGGAGGGATCAATGGCCTTCTTGCCCTTCCCCGCAAAGCGCGCGAAGGGCAAGAGCCGGGTTTCGAATTCGGTGGCGAAATCGATGGGGTCGAACGGGATCGTCAGGGACTTCCCGTCGATTACCACATGTGCGGTCACCCACCACCGCCCCGGCCGTTCCACTGCCAGCCGGATCGCGATGCCGTCGGCCTCGTCAGCCTGGATGGGCTGGCCGAGCGGACGGTTCATCTGGAACCACCTTGGTCCCTTTGCAGCCGTCGGTGGCATGTTGACCTGGGTCGCCAGGACCCCGCCCTCCGCTCCGGCCACGTTCAGGGCAAACCGAGCCGTGCAGTCCACCCCGCCCCCGGACTTGACCGTCCATGCCGACAGGTCGCGGGCTCTGGCAAACCCATCAAGAACCCGGACCATCACGACCGGCTCCGCCCCCAAGACCCACCAGGGAAGGGCGGTCAGGAGAGCAGGAACCCAGGCATAGGATCGTCGCGTGCGAGTCATCCGTACCTCTCGCTTTGCATG
>JABGQJ010000733.1 GCA_018648945.1 Victivallales bacterium | reverse complement strand
GGACCATCAAGCCCTCCATATCACCCAGTACCTACCCCGCCTCCAGGCTGGCAAGCACTATCTGCTGACCTTCTGGATGCGGGCGGACAAGGTGCAGGCGGGGGAAGGACTCACTGGCCACAACGTCCGACACTGGGGCGGCTACGCCAACGTCTGCTTCGGCAGCGTGAAGCAGCAGGACAACAACCAGTTCGTCCCCAAGAGCGGCATCCACGGCTCCTTTGGCTGGACCAAGATGGGCTTCCGGATCAAGCCGGTGAGGACGCTCGACCCCAAAGCCAGGCCCTATATTCGCCTCTCCCTCATCAACGCCACCGGCACCGTCCGGTACGACGACATCCGCATTCGCGAAACCGATGCAGATGGGAATGTGCTTGGCGAGTAGGGAGCACCGAACGTGGAGGCGCTGATGCGCGAGCAACGGCAGCGGCCTGGCGGAGCCGCCGTCCGCTTCGTCAGGCATTCACGAGGGGTCCGGGGAGACAAGTCCCCCTGGTGGGGGTTCGGGGCTGGCCCCGTCTTCCTGGCCGCCCTTGGGGGCGCTCTGCTCAGGTCTCTCCTGGCTGTGGATCGCCTTCAGACGCTCCACGGTTTCCTCGACCAGCTCCTGCCCCCCTTCGGGCGAAACTTGGTTGCAGTAGAGGCTGGCGCTGTAGCCCTTGCCCCAGGCCCCGCGTTCGGTTGTGAGGTAGCCGCCGCAGTCGGTTGGGGTGCCGGCGAGTTGGACGACGAAGGTCTGGCAGAATGGACTGCGTGCCTGGATGCGGTGCATGTAATCCATGTAGAGCTCGAAGCTGTTGGATGCGAAGGCGACATCGCCGATGCGGAGGACGTGCAGCTCCATCTGGACCTTGGGCTGCTTCTGCTGGTCCTCGTAGCGGTCGAGGATGCGCTGGCAGCGGTTGCGTCGCGCAACGAGCGTGGAGTCATGGATCAGCTTCTCCCGCGGCGTGCCTTCGCTCGCGAACTCGATGGCGTTCAGTTCGGCAAGCTGCGCTGCCTCGCGGGAGCGCTCCTCGTCGGTGATGACTCGGCGGCTGAGGTCGATGGTGTCGACAGTATGGGTCACCGGCAGGGCGGTCTGGATGTCCTTCTTCGCCCAGTCCAGGACCTCGTCGAAGGCGTCGGCGATACGTTCGGCGATGTCCCAGCGCGCCTTGAGTTCGCGGACACCGGGATCCTCCGGGCCGTGCTTGAGGCGGAACCGGCGTTCCTGGGCCTGCCGGTAGTGCATGATCCGGGGGGCCAGATCACCGGCGGCGGCGCACTGCGGCAGCAGGAAGATGTCCCCGTGCTTCTTGCGGAGGGCGACCCGCACATCGTGCCAGTAGTCGGCCGACAGCCGCCATTCGCTCTCCGAGTTCTGCGAGGGACATGGCACGTTGACGAGCCCACCGGTGAGACGGCCGTCCTGGTCGAAGGTGTAGAGCAGGTTGATGAAGTGGTCGGTGCCCGCCTCGTAGTGGCTGAACTTGTCGTCGTTCGTGTTGCCGTACATGGCCGCGTGTCCGGCCACGATCATGCCGGGGCGCCCGGTGGCATCAGGGCGTTTGGCGAGGTCGTCAAAGTAGACGACCCGGCGGCTATGGGCAATGGCCGCATAGCCGTACCCGTAGGCGATCCCCCCCGGTGCTCGGCGGCGGAACGCTTCGCCGATGGCCTCGGCGGTCTGCGCGACCAAGAACGCGCGGTACTCGTCGCCGGGCGTGATCTCGATGTCAGGATGGGGAAACTGCTCCGGCTTGGCCATGGAGACTTGGTTGCTCTTGTAGTAGCTCGCGCCGGCGTGCGTGTGCGTGCAGCTCATCAGGATCTTCTCGACGGGGAGGCCAGGTACCATATCCGCGACCTTCGCGCGGATCTCCTCAAGGAGATAGGGGCGGATAGAGACCAGATCCGCCGAGAGGAACACGACGAGGTCGCTGCCGTTGTCGATCACCAGGGCGGTCACGGTGATAGGATCGATCACGCCCTGCGAGACGCGCGTGTGGAACTGCCCGGGAATGTCGACCGGCTTGTCGGTCGAGATGTTGCGCGATGCCCAGCCGATTCTGAGTTCGTTCATGGCCCTTCCGGTCCTTGTTGTCTGGCGGGATGGTCCTCGTGGTCGCCGCCGTCTCGTTGCACTTGGGACTCAGGGAAACCGGTAGGCCCCCGCTTGCCCGACGGCCCCGCGCGGCTCCCAACTGGTCCCTCATTCTGGATTCTGAATCCTGCCTCCTGAATCCTGCATCTCCCCCTACACCGTAGCCAGAATCTCCCGGATCTGGCGCTCGCGGGTCTCGATGCTCTCGCAGAGACGGAACTGGACGCAGGCGCGGTTGAGATTCTGCCCTTCGTACACCGTCTTGAAATAGACGTCCCCGGCCAGGTGGTCGGCGTAGAACCGCAGACCAAGTTCGAAGGCGATGAGGCGGACGGCATCGAACAGGTAGTGGCGGTCGGCATCGGTGAGGAACTCGCGGGCCTGGGACATGTAGCCTCGGAGGATGACTTCGCAGAGATCGGTGTCGAAGTAGACGCCGGAAAGCTCCTGGGCTTCCTCGCCGGCTCGGTTGCAGCAGGAGCGCAGGCAGTCGCCGATATCGTAGTGGACGAGACCGGGTTTGACTGTGTCCAGATCGACGATGGCGGTACCCTTGCCAGTGAAGTCGTCGATCATGATGTTGGCGATCTTGGGATCGCCGTGGATCGGGCGGAGATCAAGCTCGCCGCGTTCCCTGGCATCCTCCAGCACGCTGCACCATTCGCGCCGGTCATCGACGAACTTCCGGCAGAAGCGGGCGTCGTTGGAGTTGGTGGCTCGTGCCTTGCCGTCTTCGGTCGTGAGGGCCTCGTCGTACTTCTTGAGATAGCCGGGGGTGACATGAAACCCCTCCAGAGTATCGAACAGCTTGTCCATCGGGGTGTCGCTGATCATGCGCTGGAAATGGCCCAGCACGATGCCCGCCTCGCGGGCGTGTTCCTGGCTCTGCACCTTCTCGTAGGAATGGGCGGAAGCGATCAGCGAGATGGCGCGCCAGTAATCGCCGTCACCGTCCAGCGCATAGTCCTCGTCCTCCTTGCTGGAAATCACGGCTGGCAACTGCCAGATGCGGTCCGCAAAGTCCGCCTCGGCCTCGATCCGTTGATGCACATGCTCGGTGATGACGCGCATGTTGGACATGACCAGTTCGGGGTGCGGGAAGACATGCCGGTTGATCCGCTGCAGGATGAAGCGCTGCTCGGAAAACGTCGTCCGGAAGATGGCCAGGTAGGTGTCGTTGACGTTCCCCGAGCCGGTTGGCTGCACGGAGACAAGCCGCCCCTCGATCTGGAACATGCCGGACATCAGTGCGGATTTCATACTGCGGGGGTACTCCCTGGTGGTGGGGCGGAGTCTGGCCGTTTCCCTCGATTCCCTGCCGTGACGGCTGGCACAATGTAGCGAAACAACAGGACGATTCCAAGGGGACTCAATCGACCAGTCGACGGAACCCAGTGTGGGCTTCCGGACCGCGAAGCTCTCCTACCACATTCCCCTGGGCGATGGCCTCGGCCATCCTGGCAAAGACCTCCCGCACTGCCTCGGCATACCGGTCCAGACACGGCTGGTCGTGGGCGAAGGTCGGGTAGACGGCAAGGGCGGCCAGGAAGCCCCGGTCGAGCATGAGCGTGGTGAAGAGCGTCTTGAGGGCGTTGGCCTTGGGATGGTCGAAGTGAGCCCGGGGCATGCAGTCGAAGCCGTCGGCGACGACGAGAGGGAGGGCCGATTGCCCGGCCGCCTGGCGCCATATCTGGCGGACTTTCCGCCCCACCCAGGCCAGGTGGTCGGGCAGGGAAATGCGCTCCATCTTGGCCAGAACAGCCAGGGCGGCGGCTGGACCGATGCTCTCGGTCCAATATGTGCTGCTGATGAAGGAGCGTTGGG
>JABGQJ010000732.1 GCA_018648945.1 Victivallales bacterium | reverse complement strand
ATCGCACCCGGGATCAGGAGAGAGGGTTCCGGCCGCGTCGTCACCCCAGATGCGCACCACTTTCTCGTCGCCATAGGCGAGCATCAGTTGCTGGCCTGGCAACGGCAGAATCTTGCCGGAACGGACCACCCGTGCGTTCTGGCCAAGATCGGCTAGTTCGACTCCCTCGCGGTCGTAGCATCTGCCGAGGGCATCGCCGCCGGTGCCGAAGAACTCGTGGTAGCCGTCGCCAGTGAAGTCGATGGGCATGAGATGGCAGCCAAGGAAGGGCAGTTCGAAGTCAACGGGTTCGCCGCTGACAGCATCGAAGTAGTAGAGAATGGGCGTGCTGCTGTGGGACGTGCTGCCGTGGGAACCGAGGGCCAGGCTCATGGCCATGGCGATGCGGCGCCGGTCCTCGCCGATGTTGGCCACCCAGCCCTTGTGAATGTGCCCGGCCTCGACGGCGCTCCAGATGATCTGGCCGTCGAAGTCATAGGTGACCACACGGGGTGCCCCGCCGCCTTCGCGGCAGGTGTAGATGTACTTCCTGCCATCGCCGGGATCGATGAAGGGGGCCACGATGTCGGAATGGGCGTGGAAGCCGTCTCGGTCGCAACAGAATAGCTCATGACCGTCGTCCACGCTGAGGATGCGTTCGCCCCAGAAGAGCTCGTCGATCCCGTCGTCGTTCATGTCCAGCACCGGGAACACGTGGCTGGCGCGGGCACCGGGCTCAGACTTCGGGATGTAGACCTCCCAGCGCTTCTCCATACCGGGATTATAGCCTTGGAGGTGCATGTCCTGGTACGTGCCTTGCGCGGCAATCAGCACCGGCCGGCCCTGCGCGTAGCCGGCGGCCAGCGAGTAGCGATAGGTGTGGCTCATGGACTCGCCGCGCGGGTATTTCGGCCATGGCCATTGGCCGGTCACCTCGCCGGTCAAGGGATCGATCCGCTCCAGCACCCGGTAGTCGGTGGACAGCGGCAGCTTCGGGTTGGTGTTGCCCACGTACCAGATCTCATCGACGCCATCGCCATCGAGGTCGAAGGAGATGACCGGCGAATACCAGATACCAGGCACGACCCCCCAATCCAGATCACGCCGCCAGAGCAGCTCCCCGCCCATGGTGATCAGTGACATCTTCAGCGTGTCGCGGGCATAGCTGAACGCCTCCGACCACGGATCGATGTTGGGGTGCCGCGAGTGGATGAAGAGCACGGCGTCCTCTTTGCCGGGCCCCATGGCCACCGGCACCGAACGCATCTGGGCGAATTCCTCGCCGATCTCGAACGTATACAGGCTGCGGATCATGGTATTTCCCCTGCTTGCGGATCATGCCAGCGCGTCCGGAGAGCGTGCACCCGGGAATCGGCACCATACACTGGCCTGCCTTCCCCACAAGCCCCGACATGAGGACGGCCCTCTGGGAAAAGCCGCGCCCCGCGACGAGCGGCGCATCCACCTGTATGTTTGGAGCCCAGAAGGCACCATCGAGACCCCGGTCGTGATCGACCCCATGACTGGGGATGTATTCGAGGTGGACTGCCGCTCCGTCATCGACATGCAATGGGGGCGCCATGCGCATCACACAGGTACAACCGCTAGTCTGCCACTGTTACCGCACCAACTGGGTGTTCGTGAAGGTGACCACGGACGAGGGCCTGCACGGCTGGGGCGAAGCGACCCTGGAATACCGCGAACCGGCCTTGGCCAAGGCGATTCGCGGCATGGAGCGCCACCTGCTCGGGCGCGATCCGCACGAAATCGAGTCGATCTGGCATGAGTGTTACCGGGGCACCTACTTCCGCGGCGGCCCGATCGGCATGTCCGCCCTCTCCGGGGTGGAGATGGCGCTGTGGGATCTGAAGGGCAAGGCGTTGGGCGTGCCCGTCTATCAGCTTCTCGGCGGCAAGGTGCGGGATCGAGTGCCCTGCTACGCCAACGGCTGGTTCTCCCCAGCCAAGACGCCGGAGGAGTTCGCAGAAAAGGCCAAGGCAGCGGTGGCACGCGGCTTCTCGGGACTCAAGTGGGATCCCTTCGGCAAGGCATACCTCACAATCAGCAAGGCCGAGTTGCGCCAGGCGTTGCGTTGCGTCGAAGCCGTGGTCGAGGCCGTCGGCGATCACGTGGAGATCTTGGTGGAAGCCCACGGTCGCTTCAATGTGGCCACGGCCGTGCGCATTGGCCGGGCGCTGGAGAACTACGACATCGCCTGGTACGAGGAACCCGTGCCCCCCGACAATCTGGAGGCCCTGGCCGAGGTGAAGCAGCGGATCCGCGTGCCCGTCGCCGCCGGCGAGAGAATCTACAGTCGCTGGGACTACCAACGGTTCTTCGCCCTGCGTTGCGCCGACTTCGCACAGCCCGATCCCAGCCATGTGGGCGGCATCGGCGAGGTGAAGAAGATCGCGGCCCAGGCGGAGGCCAACCACATCGCCGTCTGCCCCCACAATCCCAGCGGCCCCGTGGCCAACGCGGTCAGCCTCCAACTTGCAGCCTGCATCCCCAACTTCCATCTGCTGGAAACCATGGCCCTCGATGTCCCCTGGCGGGCTGACATCTGCGACGAACACATCGTCTTTGCCGATGGCCTGATGAGCGTCCCAGACCGGCCCGGGCTGGGGATCGAACTGAATGAGGAAGCCATCGCCGAGCACCCCTACGAGCCGCACGACCTGCGGCACTACCGGGGCGATCTGACCGATATCCGCCCGCCCGATGCCGTGCCCTGGTACAAGGAAGCGTGACGGAAGCGCGGGGACGTGTAACGCCCACCGCGTTGGGAGCCGGGGCCAGCCCCGAACCCCGCCGGGGAGACGCGTCTCCCCGGCCCCCTCGACGTGGCTTCGGCGTACCGGCCCGCCGTCTCGCGGCAAACCCGTTCGCCGAAGCGTTCGCCTTGCTCGCGCACCGATGCCAGAATCGCGCGCTAGGCACCAGCCAGGCTGCCCACGCGGGGGTGCCTATCTCCTCTTCGGCGTCAACTGGCTGCGAGTCAACGTCACCTCATAGTGAGTCTTGCCGTCCGGGGCCACGACGCGCACCGTAGCGGTCGGGTCGTCGACGGTGGTATCGAAGGTGCATTCCCCGAAGAGCGTCTTGCGGACCGTGCCGAAGGGCTGCAGCTCCGGCTTCTTGCCCATCGCACCCGGTCCCGGGTGGGCACCCAGACTGCCAACCTCGAATTCCCAGAAGGTGAAACCGGATGGGCGCTCGATGCGCATGACCCGGGTGCCATGTCGATCCCCCGAAAGCAGGATGACGCCGCCGATGCGCTTCTCCTCGATGAGCGAGAAGATGCGTTCGCGGCCCGGCGGATCCCACACGCCCCAAGAGTCCTTGCCAGCCGACACGTAGTCGCTCCACATCGTGCCGCTGGTCAGGATGATGAACGGCCCAGAGCAGGCGACCAGCTCCCGCTCCAGCCAACGCATCTGTTCGGGGCCAAGATAGCAGTCCTGCTGCCCCTTCTGGGTGCGCCGGGAACGAGTGTCGAGCATGATCAGATCGCAAGGCCCCAACCGAGTGTGGAAGAAGATCCCCAGGCCCCGATCAGCAAGACCATAGGCGGGGTTGTTCCAGGATTGCGTCCAAACCCGCCGCACGCCTGCACGGTCTGCCTCTGTGAACTTGCGTGGTATGCCGGACCGATCATTGTTGAAGTAGTCGTGATCGTCCCAGGTCGCATATACCGGTACCGTCGCCGCCAGTTCCTGCCAAGCGGGCGAAAGGTCGCGCAGCAGGTAGTCGGACCGGTGGAGACCGACCCGGTTGTCGCGGTCATCTACGGCGCTGTCTCCCAACAGCAACAGCGCGGCATTCTCCCGACTGCGGAGGCAGTCCAGCAGCGCGCGGTTCCAGAGGCCCGTTTTGTGGAAATCGGCCCCGAACGCAAGGGTCATCCTAGTGCCCGCATCAGGAGTGGGAAGGGTCGC
>JABGQJ010000731.1 GCA_018648945.1 Victivallales bacterium | reverse complement strand
GCCCATGCTCGGTTTCGTGGGTGTCGCGCCCGAGTGCGAGACGTTCCACAATGGCTGGGCCGGGACCTGGGGCGGGAATCTGGATGCCCCGGAGGTTACCACCGGGTGCACTGTCCACCTGCGTGCACACCATGTCGGCGCGCTCCTCCATGTCGGCGACATGCACGCGCGGCAGGGCGACGGCGAGATCTGCGGAGCCGGTGGAATCGAGTGTGGAGGCCGGGTCCGGCTCACTTGCCGGGTAGTGAAGCCCGCGCCGATGAGCTTGCGCTTCCCCCGTCTTGAGACCAGCGAGTACCTCGCAGTGGCTGCCAACGACAAGCCTGCCGAGGACGCATTCCGTCACGCTCTGGTGGACTTGCTGCACTGGTTGCACGAGGACTACGGCATGCCCTATGGCGAAGCATACCTGCTGCTTGGCCAGGTGTTGGAGGCCAGAGTTACCCAGTTTGTGAACCCCACCTACACCTACGTGGCCAAGGTCGCCAAGAAATACTTGCCGCCGCCGCTTGCAGGCCGAGCGTGATAGGGTGCCCCGCCGCCCGAGCCGGGAGGCGGCCTGCTTGATCCTACCGGAAGTCCAGTTCGTACAGCAGCTGGGCTCCGTTCTCGCCCTTGGTGGTGATGTCGAGTACCAGTGTTCCCTTCTCTCCTCTGGTCACCGGCAGACTGCCGAGTCGGCGGCCGCTGGTGGCAAGCACGTAGGCTTTCGGCAGCTTCGAGGTGTCCCGACGCAGGACCACCCGGGCGCTTCCCGTGGCGACGAGGTGTGGCAATCTGCCCCAGGCGAGAAGCGTCTGCCGACCGCGTTCTGCGTACCGTACTTCCGTGTTCTGCAGGTCCGTGAGATGGGTCAGCAGGAGACGCTGGCTGGCACCGATTGACGTGTTGTCGAGGCTCGATACCCACACGGTCGCGCTGGTGCCGCCGATCGTGAACTCAGCGGCCTGCGTCTTGATCGTCTGTCCCGGTGACGCATAGCCCCCGGCCGTGCGCGCCGTGTCCAGAACCATCATGTCGCGCTCGCCATCCATCAGGAACTGATTGTTGGCGCTCTGCCCGCGTTTGGCCCCCAAGTCGGTCACGTTCTGCTTGTCCAACCAGCCGCGTTCTCGGAGTTGGTTGACAATGAGGTCGCCCCGGTTGCCCTCATATGGCTTGCGGAGCACGATATCGGCATTGGCGGGGGCAGCGGCGCTGGCCGGCAGGACGATATCGGTCCCTGGCTTCGCGTTGCGGTCACCCAGGAATGTGCCGACTTGGATTGTGGGGGTCAGTTCATCCCAGCCCGGCGGCAGACGGCCTTGGCGAGAGTCGCCAGCCGTGAGTGTGGCGGGGTTGAAAGTGACGGCGGCCGCGCGCGGGGCAGGTTCCAGGTCGCCGCGCAGGAAGAGGCACATGCTGGCCCGCTCAGCGGCTTGGCTCAAGGGATCGGAGGCCATGTCGAAGTAGCCCGCCTTGCCCGGCTTGAGGAGATTCTGTCGGTTGTGGCTGTAGGCGAAGCGCCAGATCACCGACCAGTCCTGCACCGCCGCCATGCAGCCGGTCAGGATGCCGCCGACGCCGCGGAAACGACCGGGGCCGGAGTAGTTGTATTCGCTGATCGTGAAGGGTTTGCCGAAGAGGCGGGTGAAGGCGGTGTGCCGTCCGCCGGGGGCGCCGGCGAGGACGGGACTGGTGTTCGGGCAGCGGGATGGCAGCCGCCAGGATTTCTCCAGGAATTGGGGATGGTCCACATAGAAATGATCGTCCACGTAGTCGTACTCGGCCCGGGCAAGCTGGCTCTGCGGGGTGTTGGTCCAGCCGTTCATATTGGTGAGCATCGCCTTGGTGCCGATCTCGTTTCGCAGGAACGCCTTCATGCGCAGGAACATGTCGCGCTCGGTCTCCGCCAGGAAGACGGCGAAGTCGCGGCTCTGCCGGTTGTCGTCGGTGAAGGACTTGGCCAGTGCTGCCGTTGGCTTGGCCAGGTCGCCCTGGAACTCCTCGCCCCAGGCTTTGGCAATCGCCTCGGCTGATCCATGGCGTGCTTTCAGCCAGGCACCCCACGCCCGCTCCCAATCGGGCCGGGCCCGGTCGGAAAGGCCACGGATGAAGTTGCCGAAATTGGCTTCGTTGATCATCGAGAGCCAGGCGAGGGCGGGATCGTCCGCGTAACTCATCTCCGTGTATGGATTTCGGTGCGTCATCAGGTTGCGCACGAAGGTCTTCCAGTTCTCGAAGGCCTTGTCGTTCACCGCCACCAGCATCTTGAACTCATTCATCTCCAAGCGCCCTTCGGTTCCCGGCCAGATCTCGCTGGCGTAGACGGGGCGGGAGACGTAGCAGTCGGTGGTGACGTAGATGCCGCGCTTTTTGAGGGCCGCGAACAGGTAATCGAGCTGGTCGAGGGACTTCGGGTTCAGGTTGGTGGAGCAGCCGTTCTTCCCGTCGATCAGCCGGCTCTCGTGGTGGTGGAAGCGGACCGTGTTGTACCCCAGGCGCATGAGGCGCTCAGCCACTCGGTCGGCTTCGGCGTGCTCGATGTAGTGGGCGGTGAAGCAGAAGTTGACCCCGTAGAACCGCTTCGAGGCCGTCGGGTCGTCGGCGAACGCGAAGGTGCCCTCTGGCGTGGTCTGCAGCCAGCCATGCTTCCCGGCCGGTGCGTCCAGTTGCCCGAAGCCGGAGAAGTCCAGGGCGGATCCCGCCTCGATATCCAGCTCGACTGCCAACGGCACCCAGTCGTCGCCTGCCATGATCGTGACCGGCCGGTCGAACTCCAGCCCGATGCCATCCTTGGCTTTGATCCGCAGGGCGATCTCCAGCGGCTTGTCGGCTGGTACCACCTGAGCGGGGCTCATTTGGGGGCCGATGCGGAGGTCAAAGGACGTCCCCCACTGGCGGCTGTCCTGGAACAGCACGGCGGTTCTGCTCAGGATCTCGATCTCCAGCCAATCCCCGTCTGGCCAGGAGAAGCGGACGCTTGGGACCGCGTCGCCAGCGTGGAGATGAGTCTCGCCGCGCGCCGCCGGGACCTCCTTGGTGGCGCCCTCGATGGTGTACGTTGCCCCGCGCAGAAACCCCTCGGGGAGACCGAGAGACACGTGCAGGCTGTTAAGCTTGACGTCCGCTTCCGGGGTCAGAACGTAGTGCAGCTCAATCGTGCCAGCCGTTGCCTTCGTCTGGAGAAGCGAGACCACAGAGGCCTGGTCGGAGACCCGAATCCGTCCCCGGCTCACGCCTTCCTGGGACGCTGGCTCCTTGTCCGGCGTCACGTTGGCGCCACGCCACCCGTCCGAATACAGGCCCGGCGTGATCGTGAAAGCCTGTCGTCGACTACGGTTGAGGGTGATGCGCCCGCCGGCATCGGCAAGGCCCAGATATGGTTCGGCAACGGTAAGGGAGGCAGTGGTAAGTACCATGGCAAGGAGGGCTCGTTTCACGCGCGCTTTCCTGGTTGGGTGGCTGTCCGGTTTGCTCCTGCCTACGGCTGGCACTATCGCCGCATTCAAGACATCGTGCAAGCTGCTTGGCAAGCCCTCCCCGAGCGAGTAGGGTCATGGCCTACCCCATCGGCTATGAGGAACGATTGATGAATGCCATGTGCCGGACCGTATTGCTGGCCTGTCTTGCCTGCGCCGCACTGCTCGGCGCGGAAGGGAAGCGGCTGAACAGCTTCGTTACCGAATGGGTTAATGCCGCGCCCGCACCACAGGCCGTGTCGCGGCACGAGATCGCCCTCGATGCGGCCGGCTGGCTCTACCTGAGCGCCGCTGGTGGCAAGAATGCCCAGGTCCGGATTGATGGCAACGAGGTCCTCAAGGGCCAGGGGGAGACCATGCGCTTTGTGCCCGCAGGGAAGCGGAGCATCGAGCTCGACCTGCGGCAGGCGGTCGGGGTCGAGCGCTTCGTGGTCCGGAGCGTGCCCGAGATCTTCATGTA